>JALVAQ010000380.1 GCA_027011095.1 Bacteroidales bacterium | reverse complement strand
GAGAAAGATTATTTTGCCGAAAAGCTATATCAACTGCGCAAAGGCAAGGGGTTAACTTTGGAGCAGGCTTACAAGCTGGTTGAAGACCCATTGTACCTTGCCACTCTTTTAATAAAAGAGGGAAAAGCTGACGGCGAAGTAGCAGGTGCCGACAATGCCACCGGCGACGTATTACGCCCTGCCTTCCAAATTGTTAAAACGCTTCCCGGCGTTAGCGCTGTTTCGGGAGCTTTTATTATGATTCTTCCCGAACATAAAAAGCAATTTGGCGAAAATGGTATTTTGGTGTTTTCCGACTGCGCCGTAAACCCAGACCCCACCACACAGCAACTGGCCGAGCAGGCAGTTGAGTCGGCTCGTACAGCCAAATACATTGCAGGCATCGAACCAAAAGTTGCCATGTTGAGTTTTTCCACCAAGGGAAGTGCAAAACACGAAAAAGTTGATAAAGTGGTTGAAGCCACAGCGCTTGCCAAAAAAATGAATCCCGATTTAGCTATTGACGGCGAGCTTCAGGCCGATGCCGCTATTATTGAAGCCATTGGCAAAAAGAAAGCACCGGGATCTGATATTGCAGGAAAAGCCAATGTGCTTATTTTTCCATCTCTCGAATCGGGTAACATTGCCTACAAGCTGGTCCAGCGCCTTGCCGATGCAGAAGCCGTAGGCCCTGTTCTTCAGGGACTTGCCGCACCAATTAATGATTTATCGCGCGGATGCTCTGTTGACGATATTATTAATATGATTGCTATTACTGCCAACCAGGCCAATGGTCTGGGAAAAACGCCAACCTAAAAAAATCATTACAAATGAATAATCAATTATCAAAATTCAGCCTCGGCGAAAAAATGAAGCCCAAAGGCACCATACAAACAGTTGGTATAATAGGCTGTGGTTCAGTGGGACAACAGGTAGCATTACAGGTTGCCACTTACGGAATGGACGTTGTGTTTTTAGACATTTCGGAAGAGCGCATCAAACAAATTTTTATTGATTTGGAGCTTCAACTGGACGAAACCATCAATCACTGGGGTATCACAGCCTCCGAAAAGCGGCTGATCTTATCCCGAATTAAAGGGACATTAGATTTTTCCGACCTCAAAAACTGCGATATCGTAATTGAAACCATCAGTTCAAGACAACGGGGAACATTAATTGAGCTGCGTCGCGAAATATTTAAAAAGGTGGAGAGCGTGGTTCGCGAAAACACCGTTATTAGTTCAAACCTCTCAACTTTAATGATTTCCGACCTTGCCATCGCCTTAAAGGTCAGGGACCGGGCAGTGGGAGTTCATTTTATTGAGCCGGTTGACAAAACAAAAATAATTGAGGTAATGCGCTGCATGAGCACCTCCGATAAAACATTGGAAACTATCTCGCGTTTTGCACGGATGATTAATAAAAGAGTGGTTCAAATTCACGAATCACCCGGAAATATCAGCACGCGTATTTTGCTTCCTATTTTTAATGAAGCCTGTGAGGTGCTTATGGAAGGTGTCGCCTCGGTAGAAGACATTGACGACACCATGAAAGAGATTATGGGATACCATGTAGGTCCTTTTGAGCTGGCCGACCGCATTGGGTTAGATAAAATTTTAAAATACATGGATAACCTTTATGCCGAATATGGCGAACGCAAATACAAAGCATCACCTATTTTAAAACGATTGGTAAGAGCCAACTTTGTGGGAAAATATGTGGGCAAAGGATTTTACAACTACGAAGGCGATAAACCGGTAAGCAACACCATTTCGTGTGCAATTATCAAATAACCAAATTAAGAGTCATAAAAAAATGAATATTATAGTTTTAAATTGCGGCAGCTCATCCATTAAATATCAACTGTTTGATATGCCTTCAAAAAAAGTGCTGGTAAAAGGACTTGTGGAAAAAATTGGGCTTAAGGGAAGTGCAATTAAGTTACAGCGCGACGGCGAAAAAGATGTAAAACTCACCGGTGAGATTCTGGATCATCAACAGGGCATCGAATTTTTACTGGGTATTTTAATTAGTGAGGAGTATGGTGTTTTAAAAAGCCTGAACGAAATTAATGCTGTGGGACACAGGGTTGTTCATGGAGGCGAAGAGTTTAGCGGAAGCGTTATGATTACGCCCGAAGTAATAAACGCATTGGAAAAATCAACTGAGCTGGCACCGTTGCACAACCCGCCAAACCTAAAAGGTATATACGCCATGACCGCATTATTACCCGACATTCCGCAGGTTGGCGTATTTGATACCGCCTTCCACCAAACCATGCCCGAGCATGTTTATCTGTATGCCATACCGTACATTCTTTACGAGAAGTATCGCATTCGCCGATATGGGTTTCACGGCACCAGTCATAAATATGTTTCGGTGCGTGCCTGCGAATTGTTAAATATCGACATTAACAAGCAAAAAATTATTACCTGCCACCTTGGCAATGGTTCGTCGGTAGCCGCTGTTAAGTATGGTAAATCGTACGATACATCCATGGGGATGACTCCTACCGAAGGATTGATTATGGGAACCCGTACAGGCGACCTCGACCCGGGAGCTTTGTTGCATTTTGCCGAAAAAGAGGACTTAAGTATTGAATATACCCGGACACTTATTAATAAGTTTTCAGGGCTGCAAGGTATTTCAGGTATTTCATCCGACATGCGTGATTTGGAAAATGCTGCTGATGATGGAAATCATCGCGCTCAGCTGGCATTGGATATGTTTGCTTACAGGGTAAAAAAATATATTGGAGCTTATGCAGCCGCCCTCGAAGGAGCTGATATGCTTGTATTTACAGGTGGTATTGGCGAAAACGATACAGAAACCCGTAAAAATATTTTACAGGGACTGGAGTTTATGGGCATTAAACTGGATAAGTCGAAAATGGATTCAAGGGGTGAAGAGATTGTACTTTCAGCATCCGATTCAAAAGTTACCGTTATGGTGGTGCCCACCGATGAAGAGCTTATGATTGCCAAAGATGCCTACGAAATTATTTCTAATTTATAATGACGTCTTGATTAACAACCTCGTAAATTGAGCATAAAAAAACTCCCAACTAAACGTAGTCGGGAGTTTTTTTATGCTTTAACAAACCTTAAAACGGCGTTAGGGTAATACCCACCGAAATGGGATTCAGGTTATCCGTACCGAACCCTTTTTGAAAAATACCGTTAATCTGGTACTCGGCAAAAACGTTAATATATTTCCATCCAAACCTGAGGGTTGGCCCGTAAGTATATTCATCAAGATGCTCAATTTTCTTTTCCTTAATAAGCACCCGTTTATCATCGGAAGGCCTGTTTCCATAATATTTTTGTTTGCTGTCGATGGTAAAACCAAAGTTAAAACCAACACTTAGTTTAATATCGTTTTTAAACCTGAATTTAATATCCATGGGGATGTAAAAATAAACCACGTTCACTTTACTTCTTCGGTAATCCGTTGTGATGGGACTAAACAAAATAGAATCACCCTTGATATCTCCAATGGTTGAATTGGAGTACAGGTTATGACTCATAATTCCGGGGCCTACACCAAAACCAACCGAGCCACTTTCGTTGAGCAAAAAGTTATACTGCATAAAAACATTGGCTCCCTGATTAATGGTTCGTGTCCGCATTAAATTGGGCTGATTCATCCAGATGTCGGTGTAAACATCAACACCAACCGTTACTTTTCGCTTGGCACTTTCGCTAATGATTTGCCCGCTCATCTCCTGCACCGAAAACAGTGCAAGTAATAAAGATATAATAATGATACCGTGTTTCATAATTTAAACATTTAAAAGTGCAAAGATATATTTAATGTTGCAACAACTCATTGAGAAGCTTTTTAATTTTTCCTGTATTCCAACGTGCAGCGCCCTTTTTTTTAAGTACCACTTTCCCGTTTTTATCAAGAATAAAAGTTGTGGGAATACTTTCGGTTTTAAATTCAACCGGAAGCCGGTCGTAGAGATAAAACGGTGCACTGTTGTATTTATTTTTTTCAAGAAAACTTTTTACTTTTTCGGAACCTTCGTTGGTTGCCAAAACAAAATTTACCCGGTCGCCATAGGTTTCATATACATCAATTATAGAAGGAAGTTCAGCGATACAGGGAGGACACCATGTAGCCCAAACATTCACAAAAACAGGCTTTTCGTTTAGCTTTTCGAGGGTAACCGGATGCATTGATAAATCGTAAACAGTCCATTGTTCCGATTGTTTGCTGATGGTAAATTGTTCGTTGGCGTCAAGTGTTGAGGGGGGAAGTGAGGTTAACCTGATAAAAAAAGCAGCCGTCTCTTTTCTGGTTCCGGGAAAGATAAGCAGCGCCAAAATAACAATAAAAACAACGTCGAAAAAAATGCTGAGGGGTTTCTTCTTTTTAAGATAATTGCATAAAAATGCAGGCTTTGTACATTTCATCAATGGTACCCTTTAAGTTTTGAGCGCTTGTCAAGCAATTCATCAATTTCCTCTTCGGTGAGGTTGGGATTTTTGAGCATTTCGTCAAGTTCTTGCAACGAATGTTGAGCTTCGGAGCTTTCTTCCTTAACAGGTGTAATATGTACATCAACAGAAGTGTCAACCTGATAAGGTTCCTCTTCACCCACTTCGTTACGAAGCTGAATTACCAGCTGATGAACCATATCTTTTACCGAATCGCCAAACTGCCCCTGAAGTTGACGGGCAATATCATCTTTCATGGTTTCGTAGTTTGTAAAAAACATTTGAAACTGCTGAAGCATAAAACTGTTTACTCCCGGAATGCTCGCCGTATCGCTTTGAGCCATTAACCGGTTAAACAGCTTAAAAAGCTCATCTAACTCCTGTCTGAATTTTTCATCGTCCATAGTAACTGCAAAATTAGTAATAATTGTTTGGTTACGTAACAGGTTTTGATTTTTTAACGAAATTGGAATTTGAGGGGCCCCACATGCAACCAGCACCCCTTTACCCACTTTTTATAATTCATTCAGCATGGTGCGGCAAATAAATTCAGCGGCCTTTCCATCACCAAAGATATCGGGGTAAATTAGTGTGTTGTAGGTTTTTATAAAATAGTGCCAGGCGCTTAGTATTTTTTGCTTGTCGGCGTTGGCAACAACGCCGCATCCCGCTTCAACAATCTCTTTCCATTCAGTTTCGCTACGTAAAATAATGGCCGGCTTTTTAAAAAAGAAGGCCTCCTTTTGAACGCCGCCCGAATCGGTCATCACCAGCTTACAATTGCTCTCCAGCATAATCATATCCAAAAACGAAACCGGCGGTATTATTTTCAACAGGTCCGAGTTTTTAACACGGCTGTAAACATCGCCCAAAAGATTGGATTTCATCAACTTTGCCGTACGCGGGTGCAATGGAAGCACTATTTCGATGGCATCGGTTTCCGAAATATCCAGCAGTGATTCAAAAATAGAAGTCAGCCGCTCCGGAACATCGGTATTGCTATCACGATGAATGGTGGCCAAAATAAACTCTTTACCCTTTAAGCCATTATTTTCCAATACTATGGAGTTTTTAGCCGCAAGCGATTTAAAATAGAGACTGTTGTCGTACATCACATCACCACAATGAAAAATACCGGGATTATCGGGTGTAAAAGGCGGTTTATTATCGGGGTTAAAACCCTCCTTTAACAGATTTTGAAAGCCGGTTTGGGTAGGACTGAACAACAAAGTGGAAGCATGGTCGCACATAATGCGGTTAATCTCCTCCGGCATCGACTTGTTAAACGAGCGCAATCCCGCTTCGATGTGGGCTATGGGGATATGTATTTTTGCGGCAGCAACGGCACCTGCAAGGGTTGAGTTGGTGTCGCCATACAAAACCAGATAATCGGGTTTTTCGTCCAATAATATTTTCTCAATGCCTTCAATCATTCCGGCGGTTTGTACGCCATGCGACGAGCTTCCTATATTCAGGTTATACTTCGGTTCGGGTATTCCCAGTTCTTCAATAAATACCTGCGACATATTGGCATCGTAGTGTTGTCCGGTGTGAACAATCACCTCTTCAATGGTGTTGGAAAAGCTGTTAGAGATTGCCCTGCTTAAAGCAGCGGCTTTAATTATTTGTGGCCTGGCGCCAATTACTGTAACTATTTTCAAATATCCGGTTTTTAAATGAGTGCACAAAACTAAGAAAATTTCATGTTGCAGCTAACAACAAAACTACCTGTGCCGCCACGCCCTCTCCGGTTCCTGTAAAACCAAGGCCTTCGGTGGTAGTGGCTTTTACCGAAATCTTTTCAACTCCGGTTTCCAATGTTGCTGCAATATTCACTTTCATATTATTGATGTAGGGTGCAATTTTCGGTTTTTCTAAAATAAGCGTGGCATCAAGATTGGCCAAAACAAATCCTTTTTCTTTAACGAGCTGCCATATTTCTTTTAACAAAACAATGCTGCTGATATCTTTAAATTTGTTATCAGTATCGGGAAAATGCAATCCGATATCTCCCAATGCAGCAGCCCCCAACAACGCATCAATAACAGCATGCAGCAACACATCACCATCGGAATGAGCAAGAGAGCCTTTTTGAGAAGGTATTTCCACGCCACCCAGCAGTAGTTTTCGGCCTTCTGCCAACCGATGTACATCAAATCCGGTTCCTATTCTAAAATCCATTGTCACGCCTGTTCTGTTTTTATTAATTTTGCTTTTTTGATAGTACAAATTTACAATAATTCAATTGCCAATTATGAAAAGTATTGTTTACCTGATAAGTATTGTTGTTGTTTTGAGCTCGTGCGGCCAGCAACCTAAA
>JALVAQ010000379.1 GCA_027011095.1 Bacteroidales bacterium | reverse complement strand
GAATAACAGTGTCTTGAATAAGAAAATATACTGCTTTTTTTCATTTTTAGTGTTTTAATGTACTTGCAAAAGTTGAGTTAATAATAAAATTAAAAGTAATGTTAACAAAAATATTTAATAACCTTAAAACCAAAAAATCATGAAAAAATTAACTTTACTTATTATTGTATTAATTGGCATAGCCTGCCAAACAAATGCACAAAATCCGCAATGGACGGTTTATAATACCGGTAATTCGGGATTACCTTATGACCACATAAATGCAATTGCTATTGATGAAAATGGCACAAAATGGATTGGAACTTCTGATGGCTTAGCTTCTTTTGACGGCACAAACTGGACGGTTTATAATACCGGTAACTCGGGATTGCCTGATGACTATATAAATGCAATTACTATTGATGAATCCGGTACTAAATGGATTGGAACTGATGATGGCGGACTGGCTACTTTTGACGGCACAAACTGGACAGTTTATAATTTCGATAACTCTGGGTTGCCTGATAACAGCGTAAGGACAATTGCTATTAATGAAAACGGTACAAAATGGATTGGTACTTTTGATGATTTAGCTTCTTTTGACGGCACAAGCTGGAAAGTTTATAATATCAATAACTCGGGATTGACTGATGCCACCATCAATGCAATTGCTATTGATGAGAACGGCATCAAATGGATTGGAACGGGGGTTGGCTCTGCTGGCAGCTTAGCTTCTTTTAATGACACAAACTGGACGGTTTATAATACCGATAACTCGGGATTACCTAACAATTGGGTAAGAGCAATTACTCTTGACAAAAATGGCACCAAATGGATTGGAACTTATGAAGGTTTAGCTTCTTTCGACGGCACAAACTGGACGGTTTATAATACCGGCAATTCGGGATTGACTGATGACTATATAGATGTAATTACTATTGATGAAAACGGTACCAAATGGATTGGAACTGGTTACAACTTAGTTTCTTTTGACGGCACAAACTGGACGATTTATAATATCGATAATTCGGGATTACCAGGTTACGAGGTAAAAGCAATTGCTATTGACAAAAACGGCACTAAATGGATTGGAACTTATGAAGGTTTAGCTGCATTCAACGAAAACGGGATTCCAAATGGTGTGAAAGAGTTTAATGCTATTGAAAGTAAGGTGAACATCTACCCCAACCCTGTGAAAAACAACTTAAGCATTAAAACAGAAGATAACACAACCATATCTTCCATCAAGATTATCAACATGCAGGGCACTCTCATTAAAAGCCAAACTTTGGCAAACCACCAAACTATTATTAAGGTAGGTAACCTGCCAACAGGTGTTTATGTGTTAAAAGCTTATACCGAAAAAGGAGTTGCCGTAAGCAAGTTTATGAAGGAGTAAAACACAATGGCAATAAACCCAAAAATCATGAAAAAAAAATTTACTCTGCTAATGATCGTATTATTTGGCATAGTCTGCCAAACAAATGCCCAAAAACATTGAAAAATGTGCTTTCAGATATTAAACCGAGAATAAGATAAGCAACTTTGGAAATGAAAAATATGCAGCTTTTCATTTCCAAAGTTGCTTATACTCAGAGGTACCGAGCGGATTCGAACCGCTGTCTAAGGTTTTGCAGACCTCCGCCTAGCCACTCGGCCACGGTACCGTTTGTTTTTGGGCTTGCAAATTTACAAAAAAATCGAATTAAACTGTATATCTTAAAAAATAATGTTTCGGTAAAATGGTTAGCCAATAATTTATGAAGCCAAAAAAGTTAATATTACTTCTGTACCTTCATCGGGTTTGCTTTTAATTTGAAGTTTTCCTTTGTTTAACTGAACAAATTCTTTTACAATAATTAAACCCAAACCTGTTCCCTGTTCATTATTGGTTCCAACGGTTGAAATTAACTCGTCAGTGCCTGATAGAATTTCATTTATTTTTTGTTCGGTCATACCTACACCATTGTCTTTAATACGTACCGTAACGGCTCCTTTATCGGTATTGCATACAATGGCAATATTACCTCCTGTTTGCGTAAATTTAATTGAATTTCTAATCAAATTCCTGAAGATAAATTCCAACTGATTGGAATCGGCTGATACCTGCGTTGTGGTATCGCATTTAATTTTTACATCAATGGCTTTGTCGCTTAACTGGCCTGCATACAAATTGATTACTTTTTCAACAATGGGGCGCATTAAAATAACTTTTCGGTCGGCTTTAATTTTTTTCATCTGAATACGTGACCACGATAAAAGGTTGGATACCAGGGTAAAAGTTGTTTCCAGAGTGCTCGAAACCGAAGAAATTATTTTATGTTTTTCTTCTTTATCAAAACTATCGTAATTATCCTCAAGAAGTTTCATTAAATTGGATGTGGTTCCTATGTTTCCAATTAAATCGTGACTAATAATAGAGAATAGTTTTTCTTTGGTTTGATTTGATATTTCAAGTTCCCGCTCTCGTTTTTTTAGGGCGGCTCCGGCCTCTTTTAATTCGGTAATATCCCATAAGTTAATAATGATTCCGTTAATGGTTTTATCGTTTAAAAAGTTTTGTGCAACGCCGGTTACAAATCGGATTTCTCCTTTTATATTGTGTATTTTAAGTTCGAACGACACCCTTTTTTTGCCATTATAAAGCTGCTCAAACAGCTCTTTACTTTTTTCAATTTCCTCTTTTTCAATATTTTTATAAAATGTATCTTCAATTGAAGAACCTATTTTTCCTAAAAACATGGAGGTATATGACGGGCTTACATATTTTAAATTTTTATTTTTATCAATTAAAAAGGTAAATTCAATACTATTTGATAACAGCTTTTTAAACCATATTTGTTGTTCTTTAATTTTATTACGACTTTTTTTAACCAGCTGATACGAAAAAAACATTAAAATTAAAAACAAGGTAACCACAATAACGGAAATAATTAATAATACCTGAATATTATTGGCTTTAAGCTGCTCTTTTTCCAATGAAAGTATTTTGTTTTGTTGTTGAGTTACTTTGTATTTTTCTTTTACTTCGGCCAATTGTTTTGCCTTTTTTATCGACAAGATCGAGTCGTAAAGCACGGAGTATTTATTTAAAAATTTGTAAGCATTTTTATAGTCACCCATCCCTGAATATGCTTTTCTAAAAAGGTTATACGCACTTATAATATCAGTAGTACTCCCCGACTCCTGTGCCGTTTTCAAACTTAATTTAGCATGTTGCAACGCTTTTTTAAAGTTCTTTTTTTTCAGTTCAATAGTTCCCAGGTTATAGCTGGCATACGAGATGATTTGTTTGGCATTTATTGACCGGCCTATTTGTAATGCTCTGGTTAAATACTTTTTAGCGTTTACCGTATCTTTTAAATTTAAGTATCCGTTACCGATGTTGTTTAAATCTACACCAATCTGAAACTTATCTTTCAAAGAAGAATCAATGCGATAGGTTATTAAATAATTTTCAAGCGCTTTTTGATGTTCATTATTATAGCTGTAGTACGAAGCAAGGTTGCTTGTGATTCCTGCAAGCGCATATTTATTATCGGTTTTATTAATAATGTTATAAGCCATTAAAAGATAACTTTTAGCTTCAGGCAGCACCTCGTCTTGTTGTAAATACATTGAACCTATGTTTGAGTAGGCATAAGCCATTCCAAGCGAGTCGCCTGTAGATTTATACAAATCAAGCGCTTTATTATAGGCTATTAGCGCTGAGTCGTACAACGAAAGTGCTTCATACGAAATAGCAAGGCCGTTTAACAAGGATGCCTTTTGTTTTTTTTGCGATGGGTATAAAAGGCCGATTGTAAAGTTTTTTTTAGCTGCTCTAAAATCGCCTTTGTAGTATTGACACGTAGCTAATTTATCGTAGGTAGAGGCAATACTGTCCATAAATTTATAATTTTTATAAACAGAAAGGCTTTTTGAAAAATAATTACATGCAGAATCGTTTTCATTGTTTTTGTAGTAGTTAGAGCCTATGAGTGTGTAACACCATGCTTCGTAAAAACGGTTTCTTTTTTTAGCAAACCAGTTACAGGCATTTTTTAACTCGTTAATATTTTCTTGCGAAATATTATCGGTTTTATTATAGATATTCCGGCATTTTTGTTTGTAATAGGCCGTACTATCGCTAATACGTCCGGATTGAGCGGTTCCGGTAATAGCTGCAAAAAAAATTAAGAGTAATATAAAAACAAGCTGTCGCATTTGCTCATCGTGTTATTAGTACACAACAAAAGTACTTAAATATGTAAATAAAAAAAGGTGTATGACGAAAAATCAATCTGTATTTTTTTCCGTAATAAACCCTACCCTTCCATTTCCAACGATACAAAATCCATTTTGCCTCCCAATGGAGGGTTGAGTTTTTTAATTTTTATTTTAGCAGAAACAACCGTTGGAAAATCGTTTTTAATACGATTTAAAATTCTTCTTCCCACATGCTCAAGTAATTTCGATTTGGTTTCCATCTCATCTTTTACCGATTGATATACAGCAAGGTAGTTTACTGTGTCGTTAAGGTTGTCTGACTGTTCGGCTATGGTAGTATCGGTTTCTAAAAACAAATCGACATTAAACTTGGTTCCAATAATTTGTTCCTCTTTAAAACAGCCGTGATAGGCAAAAAATTCCATGCCCTCAATTGAAATAACTGACATAGTTTTATGTTTTATTCTTTTTTTCCCAGTGCCTGTAATCCGTTTGCAATACGCTCAACCGTTTCTTCCTGTCCCAGCAATGCAATAATATCAAACAGATGTGGCCCTTTTAATGCTCCAACAATCAATAGTCTGAAAGCATTCATTACCATTCCCATTCCGTATTCGTTTTCCTCAATCCATTTTTTTACCACCTCTTCGGTATGGCTTGCGGTAAACGGGTCGGTATTAAGCAACAGTTCTTTCAATTCCGTCATTTGTTGGAATGAAGCCGGTTTCCAACGTTTTTTTACTGCTTTGGGGTCATATTCTTCGGGGCGTACAAAAAAGAAAAAGCTTTGATTCCAAAGGTCTTTTACAAAGGTAGCCCGTTCTTTTACAAGCGCAACTACCTGTGTAACAAATTCTTTATCGGCCAAAACATGGTGCTCTTTTAAAATGGGCATAAAAGCCTCTGCAAGTTCACTATTACTTTTTTTAATTAAATACTGATGATTAAACCATTTTGCTTTTTCAGCATCAAATTTTGCGCCTGATTTATTGACTCTTTCGATGCTAAAGGCATTAATAAGTTCTTCCATCGAAAACAACTCCCTTTCATCGCCGGGGTTCCATCCCAGCAGGGCAAGCATGTTTACAAAAGCCTCCGGAAAATAACCCTCTTCGCGATATCCGTTTGAAAGCTCGCCTGTTTTGGGGTCTTTCCATTGCAGCGGAAAAACCGGAAAACCCAATCTGTCACCATCGCGCTTGCTTAATTTACCATGACCGTCAGGTTTAAGCAACAGGGGCAAATGAGCAAATTCAGGCTCCTGCCATCCCAATGCACGATAAAGCATAACATGTAACGGCAACGATGGCAGCCACTCTTCGCCACGTATAACATGCGATATTTCCATTAAATGGTCGTCAATAATATTGGCAAGGTGATAGGTTGGCATCCCATCGCTTTTAAACAAAATTTTGTCGTCAAGCACACTTGTGTTAACCTCAACCTTTCCTCTTATTAAGTCGTTCATAACAACCTGTTCGTTTTCAGGCATTTTAAAACGAATAACGTAAGGGGTTCCGTTTTCTAACAATCTTTCTACCTCTTCCTTGGGCAGACTGAGTGAGTTTCCCATGTTTAACCGCTCGGCGGCATTGTAGGTAAAAGTCTTTTTTTCAGCCTCAAAGGCCGCCCTTTTTTCTGAAAGCTGTTCAGCAGTATCAAAGGCATAATAAGCATTACCGGAAGCAATTAGCTCGTTAGCATACTGTTTATAAATGGCTTTACGTTCCGATTGTGTATAGGGGCCGAAGTCACCCCCTTTGGTAACCCCCTCGTCAAACTCAATGCCACACCATTTAAAAGCTTCAATAATGTATTCTTCAGCACCGGGCACAAATCTGGTTTGGTCGGTATCTTCTATTCTTAGAATAAATTTCCCGCCGTTTTTACGTGCAAAAAGAAAATTGTACAGCGCGGTGCGAACACCTCCTATATGCAGAGGCCCTGTCGGGCTTGGCGCAAATCTTACGCGTATGTTTTTGTTGCTCATCTAATGTTTAATTTTTTAAGCGGCAAAGGTAAGGAATTTGACGGGGTTATGACGAAAATAAAATACAGGGCGTATCGAATATTGTATTATTAAAGACCTGAACCGGTTGGTTTTTAATTCGTTCAGATTGCAAATCTGAACAAGCTTTGGGGGGTGGGGGAGCTATGGGAGATGGTAAAAAAGTCAAGCCCTCGGTATTGTTACTCGTTAAACACCGAGGGCTTGACTTTTATACAACCTGAACGAGTTTAGGAGGAACCAATCCGATAGCTCGATAACTATCGGAGGAGGAGTGAAAATGAATTTGACTTTGAAATTAAAAAACCCCAACTTACAACACTATATCGGGCTAATTTTAAACTCCGCTCACAGTTTGCAACTGTGAGCACTTGAGTTTGGCTAATTTCGGATATAAAAAGGAGCATTAATAAAGGGGTTTTTAGAGTTTTGAAGGCTTTGTGTTTGGAGTTGCTGGTTAACGAAGTCGTTAAAACTAATTCCCATGCCTTTAACGTAAAGGTGAGCACGCACATTGTTAAGTAGATCTCCTGTAGTGATTCTTTTTTCAGGTC
>JALVAQ010000378.1 GCA_027011095.1 Bacteroidales bacterium | reverse complement strand
CACAGGGTTTTTTTAAGATTATTAGCAACTTTGACAAAGTCCCAGACAACAAAATCCAACAATACTCTATCGGTTCTATAATGGTGTCAGCACATCAAAATAGGAATTAGCCATTATAATATCAAGCAACATCTTAGTTTTATAATAATCTAACTAATAATTTAATAACCCGGGCAGGGTGCATTAGGTTCACTTGTGCTGGGAACGAGCTTTATAGGCCACAACCTTTTCGCGCACTACCGCACCTACCAACCTGCCTGCCTTCGGCAGACCTCGACCGAAAAGGTTTTGCACACCAAATAGGCTACTTTTTAATAAACTTTTGTTGCGAAACCAATTTGTTGTTATTGTACACCATTAGCACGTACAGCCCTTTTGTGAGATTGGACAAATCTATGGGACGGCTGAGGTTGGTTATTATTTTTACCGTTTGCCCCATGCTGTTGACAATGTACGCTTGGGCATGGCTTAAACTTTGGCCGTTGCTTTTAATATTGAGTTGGTTAGCTGCGGGGTTGGGGTAAACGGAAAACACAACATCTTTACTATTTTCAGGAACCGAGAGTGCGCCGTTTTGGTCTAATTTCATTAAAAAAACATCCGTGGCATCGGCATTGCCTGTTTCCTCTGTACCCATTAAATAAATATCAGTCGAAGGTAAACCTACCACATCAATACCGGTTCGTGGATTAGCAGTAGCAATTGTTTTATCTTCCAAAGTGGTCATGTCATAATCGATAAACCACAAAGCCAGTTCATTATCTATTGTGCCGGTAATTATAAACTTGTTGTTATCCAACATGCCCGAGCCGGTTACAATAGAATTGTTATTGTTATTATCAAAATATTCACCATAAACATGACCATTAATAACATCCATTATTAATATTTGAAAATAGGTGTTTTGCCCGGGTGATGAAGAAGAAATTAATACACTTCCTTTTCCATCCGAATATTTTTGCACACCTGCAATATGTGGGGCGGAAAATGACCATAAAGGAGACTCTCCGACACCAAAATTATCAGCAACAACCAAACCGGAAGTTTCATAGGTTCCTGCTGACCATACTAATTCAGGAGTTATCAACCCGGATGTATAGGTTCTGCCAAAAATAGGATTTTGGGTGTTTTTATCATCTTTAACATAATTGCCGGTTGTCGGGTTAAAAAGATAGTACCAAATGGGGTGAGGAGCATCTTTAGTTTTTACTACATATAAATTATAAGTGCCATTGTCCAACACTTCATTCACGGTACCAAACCAATAGTCGTCGGAATTTTGTTCCTCATATTTCCAGAGTTCAGTGCCTGTTTGGCCATCCAATGAAATTAAAAAGCAATTGCCATTCCTGCTTCCGGCCAAAGCTACGTTACCCTCATGCGTAACACAAAGCGCATAGAATTTAGATGGCATATCTAATGATACACGCCACATCTCCTGCCCTTTGTCATCAGTTTTTATTACAAAGGCACGCGGATTTTGATAGTTGGCATCTTCAAACCAGCCACAGATATAGGCGTTTTGCGATGCATCGGTAACAATAGCCTGAGGGTGGTCAATCGACCCAAAATCAAAGGTTTTGTCAAAATAATTTTGAGCATTTAATGTAAGAGAGAAAGAAAACAAAAGGCTAAAAAAGAAAAGTGTAAAATAATTTTTCATGGTATTAGTTTTAAATGGTTTAGGCAAAGCTAACCATTTTTTTTGAAACCAACGAAATAAATACCAACTAATTGAAATCCTACCCCACCAACAAATTACATCCCCGCACATCGCTGTTGTCGAACCGGCCGAGAATTTCAAACCTGCCGTTGGGATGAATCTTACCGAGGTCTTTGGTTTCGATAAACGAGCAGGAGTTAATATTTGCCAAATCAATAACATTAACGCCGCCGCTCCTGTTTTCGGGCAGATAGGTAAAGGGGTCGTTGGTGTCGCGAATCAGCACTTTCATCCACGGAGGCGTGGCAAACAGGCCGTAGCCTTTTGAGTAAGCCTGCGAGAGCAGTTCGGTCATTCCGTACTCGGAATAAATTTTTTCTACCCCAAAAGCCGCAGTTAACTTTTGGTGCAATTCCTGCCTGACTATCTCCTTTCTTCGTCCTTTCATCCCGCCTGTTTCCATCACAATAAGCCCGGGAAACTTTATGGGAAACTGCTCTGCCAAATCGAGCAAAGCGTAGGTAACTCCCAACAGAATCGTTTTTTTCTTTTCCGTTTTTAACCTTGTCAAAACATTACTAAGCTGTTCATACTCATCCAAATAAAACCCGCTCTCACTAAAGCCGGATTCAGCTATCAGCTTTTCCGCCATATAAACAAGCGATGAGCCGTTGCGCTCAAGGTAGGAAGGCAACAAAGCCAAAATAACGTATTGGGAAGGAGAGCCGAAAAACAGATTAAACCCTTTGATAAAACTTTTTTCGTAAACGGAAAGGTCGGCGATAAGGTGTTTGCTAAAGCTCATGCCGGTGGTTCCGCTGCTGGTAAAAGTTACCTCGGGCGTATCGTTTTCCGAAACAACGGTATGTGTTTTAAAAAAGTCGATGGGTAAAAAAGGTATTTGTAAAGGGTGGCCAACCCGGTTCGGGTTACAGCCAAGATAGTCAGCATACTTCCGGTAAACCGCATTGTGCCCGTATTGATATCTGAAAACCTCGAGCGCCATGCTGTTAAAATCCTTTTCGTTGTTAACAGAAAGTATTGAATCTATTTTCGGCATACTATTTGAATTAAACCACCATTTATTTACTTAACTTTGCGCTGTAAAAATGAAACACGTTGCAAAAATACTTTTAATTCCGGTTATCGTTTTGGGTGTTCTGCTCTTTTCGTGCCGTAGAATTGAAGAATATCCCATTGAGCCTGTTATTAAGTATGATAATTTTATTTTATTGCTTAACACCCAAACAGGAAAAACCGAGCGGGGTGTTTTGTCAATTTCTTATACCGATGGTGACGGCGACCTTGGGTTAGACCCCGACGACACCCTGCCCCCCTTTGATAAAGGCAGCAACTATTACTACAACATCCTGATTAAATATTTTGAAAAACAAAACGGAACTTTTGTAGAGGTGCCTCTGCTTTCGTGGAATCCCGAAGAGCAAACATACGATACCATCACCTTTAACGGACGCTTTCCAAACCTCACGCCCATTCATGGCAACAAAAATATTAAAGGGGTTATTCAGGACACGATGTATGTAAACAACCCCCTTTCCGATTTTGACACCATCAAATTTAAAGTTGCCATTTACGATAGGGCGTTGCACCTTAGTAATGAAGTGGAAACACCGGAAATTGTGGTACTGAAATAGGTGTAAAAAAATAACAATTTTGTTAGCCTTAATATGAATCATCCAATAACAAAACATGTTTATTTTGCCCGGGAACATGAAAATACCCCTAATAAAAAATACGTATTTTCAGGAGAAATTGCCATTGGGTTAAACAATGAAGTTTTGTTATCAAGTCCGCTTGGCTCATGCGTTGCTGTGGTGGCTTTTGAAGAAGAAAAGAGGATTGGGGGCATGGCTCATGTAATGCTTCCGGGTAGTGCTCCCGACACTCAAATCCGAAACAAAAAGCTGTATGCATTTAATGCCATCAATTTTTTAATAAAAAGTTTGAAACAAAAAGGTGCAAGGTTAAAAAATATCAAAGCTTGTATAGTTGGTGGCGCCAACGTTTTGAAAAAAGAGAACGACTTTATTTCAAAAGAATTAACTGACAGTATCATAAATATTCTTGGCGAAAAGCAAATTCCAATTACGGCAAGTGCTGTTGGTGGATTTGAAAGGCGTGTTGCTATATTTAACCTATACACAAAAGAGGTTTTTTATACCGAAGGGGATGCTGACAAGACTTTCTTACATAAATTTGATTAGTTTTTTAAACACTATATTGTATTATTAAGTTATGAAAAACATTCCACAGTCTAAAGAAGAATTGCTTGCTAAAGTTGAAGAACTACAAAAAGAAATTAACAAAGCCGGGAAGTTATGGAAAGATTTACAGGCTGCCAATCAGCAACTTGCCGCAACTGAACAACAGCTCAGAGCAATGAACCAACAGCTGGAAGCCAATAACCAGCAATTAAAAGAAAACCAAATAGAAATTAACAACAACCGAACGCTGTTAAATGCAACGCTTGAAAGCCCCCAGGGAATGATTGTTTTTGCTCTTGACAGGAATTATTGTTATACCATTTTTACCTCGCTCCATAAAACTGTCATGAAAAAGATTTGGGATGTTGATATAGAGGTGGGAATGAATATGTTAGACGTCATTAAGGATGAAAATGACCGGAAAAAAGCAAAAGTCAATTTTGACAAAGCCTTAAACGGTGAACATCTGGTGCTGGTTGAAGAATACGGGGACCAAAACCTCAACCGTTCTTATTGGGAAAACCGGTACTCTCCTATCTACGATGAAAACAACATGGTTATCGGGGTATCTGTTTTCGTGATTGATATTTCCTCACGCATTAAAGCAGAAAACGAGATACGAATTGCAAATCAACAACTTAGGGAGAAAGAAAATAGTTTAAGGGCGCTTTTCAATGCCATGACAGACATTGTTTTAGAGTTAGATTATGATGGCATGTACATTACCATTGCCCCTACTTCCACAAAACTTTTGTATAAACCAACAGCAGATTTACTTGGTAAAAGTTTACACGATGTTTTTCCTAAAGATCAGGCAGATACTTTTCTTGCGTTAATAAGAAAATCTTTGGATGAAAATAAATTGGAAAAAATTGAATATACGCTGGTTATAAACAATAAATCTTATTGGTTTGAGGGTACAATAACCCCCAAGAGTAAAAACACAGCCCTGTTTATTGCACGCGACATAACTGAACGGAAAAAATTTGAGAAAGACCTGATAACGGCAAAAGAAAAAGCCGAAGAGAGTGAAGAAAGATTATTGACATTTATTAACTCGGTTCCGGATATTATCTGCTATAAAGACGGGGAAGGTAAATGGCTGTTGGCAAATGATGCCGATCTTGACCTGTTTTGTTTAACCGGTGTTGATTATTTTAACAAAACCGATACAGAGTTGGCTGAATATACTAATGAAATATATAAAGATGCTTTTTTAAATTGTGTGGTAACAGATGAAAAAGCATGGCAGAAAAAAGAAAAATCCAATGAAGTAGAGAAAATAACTACTATAGATGGCACAGAAAAGACGTTTGATATTATTAAAACACCAACTTTCTACCCTGATGGCAAACGTAAAGGGCTTTCGGTAATAGGGCGTGACATTACAAATCTTAAAGAGATAGAACAATCGTTATTGAAACGTAACCTGGAGTTAATTGCAGCCAAAGAAAAAGCGGAAGAAAGCGACCGGTTAAAATCAGCCTTCTTAGCCAATATGAGTCATGAAATACGTACGCCCATGAACGGAATAATTGGCTTTACTTCTTTACTTGAAGAACCTGACTTTTCGTTGGAAGAAAAATCTGAATTCATTAAAAAAATACAGTTAAGTGGCGAACGAATGCTTAATACAATAAACGATATTGTTGATATTTCAAAGATTGAAGCAGGGCTTGAAGAGTTGAATTATTCAGTGGTATCGATAAAAAAACTCTGCAATGAATTGTTAAATTTCTTTACCCCTGAAGCATCATCCAAAGGTTTAACCTTAAATTACAAACCTTTTCCCGGCAAAGAAGAATTAACCATTGTAACTGACAACGACAAGCTTTACCGTGTTTTGTCAAATCTTATTAAAAATGCCATTAAATATTCTGATGAGGGAACAATAACTTTTGGGTTCAGGCATAAAGGTAAGTTTATTGAGTTTTTCGTAAAAGATACCGGAATTGGCATTCCAAAAAACCGGCATAAAGCTATTTTCAACCGGTTTGAACAAGCCGACATCTCAGACAAACGGGCTTTACAGGGTTCCGGGTTGGGATTAACTATTTCGAAAGAATATATAGAAATGCTTGGGGGAACCATTGCTGTTATTTCAGAAAAAAATATTGGTTCGGAATTTATCTTTAAGCTACCCTTAAGTATTCCTAAAGCAGCAAAGAGAATAAACAAATTAAACAAAGAGCAGGAAGCTAAATATAAAACTAAATTAACCGATAAAGAGATTTTAATTGTTGATGACGAAGATACCAGCATGTTATACCTTAAAACGATATTAAAGAATCAATGTAAAAAAACTCATTTGGCTTACACCGGAGAAGAAGCGATTGAAATATGTAAAAAAAATCCCAACATTGATATTGTATTAATGGACATGAAGATGCCAAATATGGATGGATATACTTCAACACGGGAGATTAGAAAGTTCAATAAAAAGCTAATCATTATCGCCCAAACTGCTTACGCGCTGAAAGGAGATAAAGAAAAAGCCTTTAAAGCAGGTTGTAATGAGTACATCTCAAAACCTATTAATAGAGTAAAACTATTTGATATTTTAAAAAGTACAGTTAAGTGATTCTTATACTTCAATCCGGAAGAGTTTTCCTCCCTCATGACGAATAGAATGAGCATGTCTGCACCAAAGGGTTTTAGTGTGGTTTCATCCCTCTTCCTGTTTTCCGCAATGGGACACCCAAGAAATCATTCTTAATGTTCATTTCTTGTCTCGCCAAGAAACGAACCAAAGAAGGCGACCCAAAACGATGCTTCCTCCCGCTCTGATAAAAGGCAACATCTACGGCAAAAGGGTCGCATTCAAACGCCTACGCGCTAAAAGCCCGCCTAAATGTTTGAAGCCGAAACG
>JALVAQ010000377.1 GCA_027011095.1 Bacteroidales bacterium | reverse complement strand
ACAACATCTTGTCTGAATAATACGTTTTAGACTTCAAACAAGTTCATTAAAAAAAGGCTACGAATTTACTCCGCAGCCTTTTATTTTTTACAGGCAAATTATTATTTACCGAGTGTGAAATCCAATCCCAGCGAGAAGCCGTATAAGCTCTTGTCATAGGTTTGCATAAAAGCAGTTCCGTCGTAGCTTCCGCCCAACGATTGAGGAGCATAATTTACGAGGTAGCCACCAAATTGAATGGTAAACATATCATTAATTTTATAGGCACCTCCCAAAGCAACAGTACTGGTGTTAAGACTGTAAGTTAAGTCGCCCTGATACGAAAGGTTAACACCGGTAGCGGCATAAAGGAAACCGGTACTCAACAAAAAGTTATTTGTAACATGGAATTCAGCACCGATAGCATATTCCTGAAAGTTATGATCGATTTTGGTATCAACATCTTTCCAGCCGGTTTTTCTGTCCATATAAACATGGAAACCTCCATGAAGCGTAACCACTTTACTAACGTTAATTTTAGCACCAACCGATAGCATAGCGGGCATATCGGCATTGGTTTCGCCACCATCAGGATACATCTCAATGGGTGATCCATCAGGATTTAATCCAATAACAAATCCTTTTCCGGCAGGTGTAGAGTTAACCAGTGTCATTTTGGTTTTAAATTCGTATTTAATACCAAAATTCAGGTTATCATCCATTAATGAAATATTAGCACCTATAATTGGTGTAAACCCGTTACCTGATTGTGTAACATCAATATCCTGATCACCTAATAAGATGGCGCCGGCTGCCAATTGTAACGATTGCTTATGTAAATCTTCTGCCAAACCGGTTAAATAAGTAGCAGTACCGTAGTAAGTTTGTTGTGCCTGATCCAGTGTCATGGCATCAATTTGCTCCTGTGTATAACCAAACTGCAGTAAACCGCCTTCAAATTGCGCTTTTTGCTCTTCGGTCATTACTCCTCCGGCAACAGCTTGGTCGAAAGTGTAACCACCGGCACCGGCACTTGTCCAGTTACCCAATCCATCACCTCCGGTAGTTGCTGCAGAAGCACCGGCAGCAGCTTGTCCCGATCCGGCTTCAGCCTGTGCAGAAACCCCATTCATAAAATCGGGTACAGGAACGTAGCTACCATCCTGCAAACGGAATTTGTTATCTTTAATATGTCCAACATAACTGTTTTTTGCCATCACATATCTTCCACCTGCAAACAGCGAAATATTATCATTAATAGCATAACTTACACCAAGTTGTAATCCCCAGTAGATAGAGGTACCTTTTAAATACAAATCAGTTGAGTATCCCGTTACCCCTGCTGACGACAGCGAATGAGCAGTATTGGCCAGTGGCATTTCTGCCATGGGAATACCTTTGGCAAACTCGGCACTTCCACCACCACCAATGGGCATAAACCCAAATGAAAACGCCCATTTTCCTGTTTTGTAAGCCGCAAAAAGGCTGGGGAAAATAGGTGCGTTGGTTGTCCCTTCATAAACATCGTTATTTAAATAAGGAAAGGTGTTGGTAAGTGTACGCGTTTGAAAAATGGATTGGTTGCTAAGCGAAAGGTGAAACCCATCGGACAATTTGGTCAAGGCTGCCGGGTTGTAATAAACAGCATCAATACTGGTAGAAGCGTCTCTAACCAGCATCCGCGTCCAGGCAGTACTTTGGTTGGTGTTTGTAACCAGACCACCTGCATAGGTAAATCCGGCCAACAACAACATACTAATCAATGAAATTGTAAATTTTCTCATGGCATTTATTTTTTGTTAATATGCACAAATATAGAAAATTTTAAGTCGTTGTGAATAAATAACCCAAAAAACTAACAACAAAGGGGTGTTAACAGGTAGAAACTTATAAACTTTATTTTATACACGTTCTATATTTATCCATAAAATGCTTCTCGGCTAATTCCTTGTTCCACGAAAACCAGATTTCATAAATGAGGAGATTTTCCATATTTTTTCCGTTCTTTGCGCTACATACTGACTCATTGGAAAAATAAGCAGAAAAAAGTGAACAAAGCATATATCAACGGAATAGGTTCGGTAACACCTCAAGGGCTGTCGAAACGCGGCGAGTTGTTGCCCGAAATTTTTGTGTACAACGAAGAATTTCTTCAAATTCAAAAACCCGATTACAAAAAGTATGTGGATGCCAAATCGTTGCGGCGCATGAGTAAAATAGTGCGTATGGGGGTTTATGCCGCTTTTGATGCCATGAAAGATGCCGGCCTTGACCAACCCGATGCAATTTTAACCGGCACAGGCATGGGCTGCCAAAAGGATACCGAAAAGTTTTTAAACGGGATGATTGACAACAACGAATCCTTTGGAAACCCAACAGCTTTTATGCAATCGACCCATAATACCGTGGGTGCCCGCATTGCTTTGATGCTTCGAAATCAAAATGAAAACTTTACCTATGTGCACCGGACATTTTCGTTTGAAAGCGCCCTGATTGACAGTATGCTGATGTTGGCCGAAGCAGACAAAAAGCAGATTCTGACAGGTGGTATCGACGAAATAACACAGGAAAGCCGGCTGATTAAAACCCACATTAACCACTATAAAAAGATGGCTGTAAATAATTTACAGCTGTTTACCGACAAGCAGTCCGGTGCGTTGCCCGGCGAAGGCGCCATGTTTTTTGTGCTCTCGCACCAAAAATCCGATAAAAGCTATGCTGCCGTTGCCGATGTGGCCACCTTTTTTAAGCCCGAAACCCTTGAAGAAACCACCACGCAAATAGAATCGTTTTTAACCAAAAACAACCTCAAAGCCACCGACATTGATTTGATTTTATCAGGTTACAACGGCGATACCGAATACGATCTGTTTTATCAAAAGGTTGAAAACAGCTTGTTCAACAATGTGGCAAAAGCACGTTTTAAACACCTGACAGGTGAATACGATACCGCTGCCGCCTTTGCCATGGTGGTGGCTGCAAAACTGATAGCCGGCGAAAACCCGCCGAAAATATTGTTTACACAAGATATGGTCCGATCACCCAAAAACATACTCATTTACAATCAGTTCCGAAACATTAACCACAGTTTAATACTGTTAACCGATGGATAAATCGAAATTTCATTTAATAACCTATAACTGGTTGTTTTTGCTGTTTGTATTTCTGTTTTTATACTTCTGGCAAAACATCTCCGTTTGGTATATTATCGGTATAATGATTGCTTATTTGCTGATACTGGCAGTAGGGTCAATCTTTTTCAGGTGGAATTTTTATTTAAAAGCCCGTCACCGGGGAAGTGGCAGAATAAAACAAGTTTCGCTAACTTTCGATGATGGCCCTTCATCCAAAACAGAAGCCATTTTAAACATCTTAAAAGAAGAAAAAGTGCCCGCTGCTTTTTTCTTAAAGGGAGAAAATATTACGAGCTTTCGTAAAATAGTTAGAAGAATATACGAGGAGAACCACCTTTTGGGAAACCACTCATTTACGCACACCGTGGGGTTTACCTTTCAAAACAGCCGAAAGGTAACCAACGATTTACAAAATGCCGCAAAAGCAATTGAACGGATAACCGGAAAAAAACCCTTGTTTTTCAGGCCTCCGTACGGCGTTACCAATCCCGAAATAGCAAAAGCTGTTAACCGGTTGGGGTACACGGTAGTAGGATGGTCAGTTCGCTCCTTCGACACCAAATACCACAACCCCCGGCGGTTGTTAAGCAGGTTGAAACAAAAAACCAAAGCGGGCGACATTGTTTTACTGCACGATTATCCAGAAGTTACCCTGAAAATATTACACGAATATATTCAATGGCTGAAACAAAATGATTTTCAAATTGTATCTTTGGAAAAACTTATCAATAAAAAAGCTTATGCGTAACCTTGCATTGATTTGGATACTGTTTTTCCCCTGGATTGTTTTGGGGCAAAATAGCGTAGTGTTGCAAAAAATAAAGCAGCAATCGTTGCAAATAAAAACCATTGACGCCGATTTTGTACAAACAAAAAACATTTCGTTTATCGATGAGCAGCTTATCTCCAGCGGCAAATTTTGGTTTAGCCGTCCCGGAAAAATGCGGTGGGAATATCAAAAACCCTTTTTTTATTCCATCATTATCAACGGCAACAACATCACGGTTATCGACGATAAAAAAGAGAGCCGTTTTGATGCTGCATCCAATGCCATGTTCGGGCAAATTAAGCTGGTAATTATGAACATGGTAAACGGTAAAATGTTTGACGACCCCAACTATCAAACTACACTGAAACAAACCGGTGACTATTACGTGGTAAATTTTGAAACGGTAAACGCGGCCATGAAAGCTTACATATCATCCATCGACCTCTACTTTACAAAAAACGGTTATTTGATGGAAAAAATCAGGATGAACGAAGCTTCGGGCGATGATACCGTCATTGAATTTAAAAATCAACAACTCAACAAACCCCTTAAAAATGGCACTTTCGAGCCTTAAATATTGGTTGCTGTGCGTTTTTGCCGGATGGGGTTTGGTTGTAAACGCCCAACACACAGTTACAAAATACAACGCCAACATGGTGGTGCAGGGCAAAAACCTGTCGGGCATTTTAATTCAATCGTCTTCCGACACGGCCAACCGCTTTGTGTTTGTAAGCAAACTCGGTTTAAAGTTTTTTGATGTGGAGACAAAATCCGAACAATTTAGTTATACCATTCACTATTTTAGCCCTGCCTTTAAAACCGAAAAAAGGGTAATTGGTATTGTAAAAGAGCTGTTTGTGCTTGGTTTTGACACAGTTAATTCAAAAAAGAAGGGAGCCGCGGTAAAATTAATCAGTACTAAAGAGGGGTTTTGCAAAAGGGCTTTTGGCCTGTTTGGGAAACGTGTCAGGGTTTGTTACGTCAACGATAACATTACAATTCAATGTAAGTTTTATCCGGTAAGCTTTAACCTGAAAACCATAAAATGATGTTGATAAAAGAGTTTTATACCCTGCAAAATTTTTCATCGGGAAACAACAGTATTGATGCTGTTTTGTTGCTCAATCCCGGCCACGAAGTTTATAAGGGGCACTTCCCCGGGCAGCCCGTGGTGCCGGGTGTTATTCAAATTCAAATTTTACGCGAGCTGGCCGAAAAAGCCCTGGAAAAAAAATTATTTATTTCGGAAGTTACCTCCGCCAAATACCTCAATATGATTGTTCCTGCCCACGAGCCGGTTTTAATCGAGATAACCCTAAAGCCTGCCGAAACCGGATTTAAACTAAACGGCCTCATTAAAAATAAAACCATTGTTTACAGTAAAATAAAAATGGTGGTTTTGGAGCGGTAAGGGGTTTTCAATTCCAAATCCTGATTTAATCCCGTTGTGGTACAATTTAGGGTATGTTTACATTCGATTATAAATAAGCATTCATTGTTTAAGATTGCTTCGAAATTACCTGCTTTACATGTACTCAACAATCACTGCTGCATCCTCCAACCCAATCATTGCATTAATAATACGTGCCTCTTTAAAATTTGGCAAATCATCGGGGGTAATGGAGGCTTCGGTAATCAGGCCTGCATCCAACAGTGCGGTACGCCGGGTTCCTTTTAAAAGTGGGTTTTTTGGCGTTACCCATCGGCTGCCATCATAAAAAACAATGTTGGCAAAGGAGGTGTCGGTAACTTCGCCGTTTTTAATAATTAAAACATCATCGGCTTTCCCTTTTAATTGCCGTAAATTATTCAGGTTGCTTCTATCGGTGAATTTGCAATGATACTCAATACTATTGGCCACAACCGGTTTCAGGGTTTTAATACAGGGCAGCTTATAAGGTACAAATTCCCATTGGTAGTGCTTATTGCCATATAACAACCTGAATTTAAACAATCCCTGTTTATTTTCCATGGCAGGTAATGCCTCCTGCAAAACCTTTTCAGGGTCAAATTGCAGCGACTGCCCGAAACACATTTGTACGGATTGATGCATCCGCCGGAAGTGATACTCAGGGTTACTGAATTCACCGTTTTCGAACCGTATGGTTTCAAGCAATGGGTACATAAATCTTGTCGATTAATTCCTGATACTCTTCTTCGCAAATGCTGTTGGCGGTAATGCCACCGCCACTTTTATAGGTCAGCCCTTTGTTTGATTGTTCAATATACCTGATCATTACACCACTGTCGAGGTTAGCGCCGTCAAACAGGCCGAAAATTCCGGTGTAATAACCACGGTCGTAACCCTCGGCATCGCGGATTATTTCAACGGTTTTTCGTTTGGGTGCTCCCGAAATTGAACCTGCCGGCAGCAGCGTCATTAATATGTTGCCAATGTTTTCGTGATAACTGTCGGGTAGTTTTCCACTGATTTCCGAACTCATCTGCAACAGCTCTCCTTTGTGTGTCTTCAACCGGTCGATATACCTGAAACGGGTTACCTTTACCTCATCGGCCACCATGCTGAGGTCGTTGCGAATCAGGTCAACAATGGTGTAGTGTTCTGCCAGCTCTTTTTTGCTGGCCAGCAGTTTCTGTTCCGCACCGTCAACAGAAGCATCGATGGTTCCTTTCATGGGATAGGAGCTGATGACGCCGTTGTTTATGGTTACGAATATCTCGGGCGAAAAAACCACAAACTGCTCTTTTAGCCACAACTTGTATCTGGCTTTGCTGCTGTAAAAAATCTCTTTTAAGGAGAAATTCGACTCCGCTTTGGCCGGCATGGTAAGGTTCAACAAAAAGGTATCGCCCCGGCCAAGATGAAACCGGACTTTTTTAAAAGCCTCACAATAGGTTTGCTTTGATACCGGTGTAGAATTAAAAACCAGTTGTTTAGTGATACTTTTATGTTTTTCAGCGTTGGAAATCCCGTTTACATCATACAATATTTTTTGAGGGTCAACTTCACTCAGCGGGATAACAACCGGCTTTTGCATGGCAAAATCAATGATAAAAAGAAAAGGTGTTTTTTCCTTTCCCAACCTGTTCATGATTTGTGCCGCCTGTTTCATGGATTACCTTTTTTTACTGTGAGCAAAAGTATGTTTTTTCTAAAAGAACTTCGCTTCTGTAATTGATGAACCAACCGAACTAAAGAAAAAAACGGCAACACTTTGCAGGTATTCAGTTATGCCATAAGTTTGCAGCTTAAAATAAAAATGTGAAACTTCTGATTATTGACAACTACGACTCGTTTACTTATAACCTGGTGCAACTGGTTAAACAGGCTGGTGTACACGAGTTTGACATTGTTAAAAATGACCGACTGCTTCGTCTTAAACCAGATTACAACAAAGTGTTGATTTCGCCGGGGCCGGGCATTGCCTCCGAAGCCGGACAACTGATGGAATTTTTAAAGCTAAATTACAAAAGTACTTCCATTCTTGGAATCTGCCTTGGCCAGGAAGCTATTGTTGAACTGTTTGGAGGCCGTCACAAAAAACTCGAACGGCCGTTACACGGATTTCAAAACAAAGCAACCCTTACCGGGCAACACTATATTTTTAAAAACCTGTCTACAACCTTTAAAATAGGCCATTACCATTCGTGGTATGTTGATGAATCAGCCCTTCCGGAAGAGTTAAGAATATTGGTTAAAGATGAGCTTAATTTAATCATGGGCATCGCCCACAAACAATATGATGTAACCGGTCTTTTTTTTCATCCCGAATCAATGATGACCGAACATGGGCAGGAGATGATTAAAAACTGGCTTGAGGGATAACAAAGTTAATTTTGTTTAACCCCTTTAGGGTTAAAATTTTTTTAATTACCTGTTTCCCTTTTCCCTGCACTTCGTACAGGGCTATTCATATTAAATCCCTTCGGGATTATGCGTGTAGAGAAAAAAATATGAAGTAACAATTCCATGTAAAAATACAAAAACTCATTTTTTCAGGTACAATAAATCAGAAAATAAATGCTTTAAGAACTGATGGTTATTTTGCTATACAAAAAAGATTCTGTTATAAAAATAACTAAGCAAAAACACCTCTCAGGATACCAAACCACGAAGTGGTTAAACATGAATAACCATCGGTAAAACCGGTGGTCACAATGATAGGTTTTTCAAGAACCCTGAAAAGGGTTCAATAATTATTCCAACTACTTGTTTCCCTTGGTTACTTTTTCACTTTATCATCACCTTTTTTTGCAAGCCACCGGGCCTTAATAACATCATCGTAAAAACTCCATGGTTTTTCTTTTTTCCGGTGTTCGTGGCCTAAAATCCACTGGTCGTAAATTTTATCAAAGGTTCCGTCTTTGGTTCTATAGTCAATCCATTTATCAACATATCTTACCCAAACATCATCGGTGGCAACAGGAAATACCAACGCATTGCTGATATGATAAGGCAACGGATTAACCACTTTATAATCGGGATGAAAAATCGTTAAGGCAGAAGCACGCTCGGCACTGGTCAGGTGAGCATCAAGGTGAATGGAATCCTCTTCACGCTGTTTGAAGAACTGATTAAAATTATGAATTTCATAAGCACCACCATTGGGAAAGAACGATAGAAACTCGTGTGCAATTTCCTCTCGTTCAAAATAGGAAACCGTAAAAGTATCCAGCTTAATGGCGCTTTTAAAGTTGTCAAACTTATCATTATCCTTTGGAACCAGCAATGCCAGCGATACATTAAGATAGGGTTTCGATAACTCCAACTCCTGAGCATACCTGCCGGAGATAAAAATATCCGACATCATAATATCAATATAATCCGATTTAATGTCTTTGATGAGTTCGCCCTGTTTAATGGGCACAAACTCTATTTTAGCATCCAAATCAGTTGCCAGCTGAAAGGCCAGATCGATACCATATCCCACCAACAGGCTGTCGCTGTTATAAAATGAAAACGGCATGGCATCTTCATAAAAACCAATTCTGATGGTTCCTCTGCGCTTGATACGGCTCAGGGTATTTTCCCCTTTCCACTTTCGGTTTGGATTCCGTTTGGCATCTTTTAAAATTTTATAGGGCTGCTGCGGGCTGATAATTTTAAACCGGTTCACTATTTCGATGTTAGTGGGAATATTCTCCATGCTTTTGGCCAACAGCATGTTCATGCCATAAACGGAAACCCCACCGGCCAGGATAACAACAATCAACCCCTGAATTAGTTTGCCGGTTTTAAGTTTTAGTAAACCGTGTCCGGCAGCAATGGTGAGCAGTGTTAAAGTAATAAGATGAAATGCGCCCAAAACAACGCGAATACGGTCGGTAAGCACCGTAGAAACCACAAAAAGCTGAAAAGTTTTTTGCGGAACATGCAACAAGTCCATCACAAAAGGAAGTCCGGTAACGGGTGCTACAAAGCTACTCAGCAGCGTTGAACTCACAAAAACAGGGGCTGCATTCCACGACAAAGCACCACCGGTGTACCAGGCTGCAAACGGAACAAAAATAAAAATCATAAAGGTACCCAGATTGGGAAACGGATAAGCCAAAGGCATGATAATATCCACCTCATCCTGCGCCTCTTTGGTGGCACCCTCTTCGGTACGAATAATCGCCTTAATATCTTCAATAAGCTGTGGAAAAACCACAATAATTTTACCCGTGGCAAAAATAGTAATGAGGGTGGAGCGGGTAATTTTAAAGATGGTTTTGGAAGAGTAGGGGGTAAAAGATGAAATAATATAAGGAAGCACCAAAAAGGTAATCAGTAATACCGCCAGCAGATATAGCAGCAGATATCCCTGCAGCCTGCTCAGGTCGGCCCAGCTGAGTTTACTCACTATGCCTGCTCCGATACTAAAGACGCCGATTGGGGTAATTTTAACAATCATCTTATTAACCTGATTTAAGCCGTCGGTTAACACATCCAACGGTTTTAACAGAGTTTCCTTGTTGGGCAGTTTCATCATACCCAGCCCGATAAAAATACTGAACAGTACCACCGCCGGAACCACATTGTCACTCAACGCCTTAAAAGGATTTGACGGAATGTAAAGCTTAACAAAATCAAAAGGCACCTGCTCCCTTACAAAATCGGCGCTGTAAAAGCTGCCGTTTTCCCAGTGGGGAAAAGCAAGCGGAAGCAGCAACAAGGCAATAACACCCACCAACAGCAACATGGATAAAAATATTAATCCGTATTTGATGATTTTTCGTGCAGTATCAAGCGACAGGCGTCCTATGTTTACAATCAGCGAAAACATAATGTAGGGCAAAACGGTCATCTGCAGCAACCCGATAAATACATCGCCAAGTACCGAAAACCAGGCAACTTTTTCGCCAAAAAACAAACCGAGAAATATTCCTGCAATCAGGCCGATTAATACTTTTGTTGAGAGTGATAATTTTTTCATAATCAAACAGCGCAACTAAATCCAAATATTACCTTGTGAAACTGATTAGCCGACCCCTTGCCGGCAATTTATTGGATAAAACTACAAATAAATCAAATAGCAATAAAAACGGAGAGACGTTTTTTCAATATCTGCTTACCAACTAATGGAGAAATCCTAATGGCTAATTCCTACAATGCTTCCCGGCAACAAAGCACATTGATTAATTGCTTACTTTTGAGGCTCAAAATTCAAAAATAGCAACATGAAGTTATATCCCATAGAAACAGGAAACCTTAAACTTGATGGGGGTGCCATGTTTGGTGTAGTACCCAAAGTGTTATGGAACAAAGTTTATCCCGCCGATGAAAACAACCTTGCCAACTGGGCCATGCGCTGCCTGTTGGTGGTTGATGGCGACAGAAAAGTATTAATTGATAACGGAATCGGCCACAAACAAGATGAAAAATGGCTGTCGCACTATTACCTGAATGGTGACGATACGTTGGAAGGCTCTTTAAAAAATGCCGGTTACACAAAAGATGATATCACCGATGTGATTCTTACCCACATGCATTTCGACCATTGTGGAGGCAGTGTGGAGGGTGATGAAACATCGGGTTACCGGCTGGCATTTCCAAACGCTACCTATTGGACAAGCAAACAGCAGTACGATTGGGCTGTTAACCCCAACCGGCGCGAAAAAGCCTCCTTTTTAAAAGAAAACATTTTACCCATCGAAGAGAGCGGCCACCTGAAACTTATTGATACTGAAGGAGAATATATCCCCAACATCACTTTTAAGCTTTACAGTGGCCACACCGACGGGCAGGTAATTCCACACATCAATGTAAATGGTAAAACCGTGGTTTTTATGGCCGATTTGATGCCCTCATCGGCACACATTCCCATGCCATGGATTATGTCGTACGATACCCGCCCGCTGCTTACGCTTAAAGACAGAGAACGTTTTTATAAAAAGGCGTTGGAAAACAATTACATCCTCTTTTTTGAACACGATATTTTTAACGAAGCAGGAACCCTGAAAGATACACCCAAGGGTGCGCGGATTGACAAAACCGGAAAGTTAGCAACATTTTTATAACTTTGAAATTACCGATTAAACTTGTTTAAAGTTAACCTGGTGATAATGAGTGTAAAAGACTTTAAATATGTTCATTGAAAAGATAGATACAATTAAAAGAAAAAAGATGAAAAAAATTTTGTTGTTTGGTTTAACAGCCATTATGTTAGCCGCTTTAATATCGTGTAGCAACACAAATTCCAAAGCAAAAAAAGCCAAACCGTCAGCCACGCTTGTAAAAGGTTATCAAATGAAAAAATATGCCAAAGTAAAACTTACCGCTGATATTTCACATTTAAACAACAACCAAAAACAGATGTTAAAGCTCCTTTTTCGTGCAGCCGACATTATGAACGACATCTTTTGGAAAGAAAATGTTGGTGAAAAGAATGCGTTTTTAAGCAACATTAAAGACCCAAAACTTAAGGAGTATGCCTCCATAAACTATGGGCCATGGGACGAGTTAAACAACCTCGCCCCCTTTATTACCGGATGGGGCGAAAAACCAAAAGGAGCTGAGTTTTATCCGCACAACATGACCATTAAAGAGTTTGAAGAGTTAAAAAACAAAGACAAAACAAGCCTTTACACCTTGCTTAGACGCGATGGTAACGGAAAACTAACAACCGTTTGGTACCACGATGCCTTTAAACCCGAAATCAAAAAAGCTTCCGATTTATTGCTAAAAGCTTCGGAACTTGCCGAAAACAAAGGGTTTAAAAAATATCTTCAACTACGCGCAAAAGCCCTTTTAACTGACGACTATTACACAAGCGATATGGCCTGGCTCGATATGAGTGGCAATTTGGTTGATCTGGTAATCGGTCCCATTGAAAATTATACCGATCAGCTTTTTGGTTACAAGGCCGCCCACGAATCGTTTGTGTTAATAAAAGATGTGGAGTGGAGCGACAAGCTTTCGAAGTACGCTAAATTTTTGCCGCAACTACAAAAAGAGCTTCCGGTTGATCCTAAATATAAGCAGGAAACCCCCGGCTCAAAAGCCGACCTCAATGCCTACGATGTGGTTTATTATGCCGGCGATTGTAACATGGGCGGTAAAACCATTGCCATCAACCTCCCCAACGATGAGCGTGTCCAGCTAAAAAAAGGAACCCGTAAACTTCAGCTTAAAAATGCCATGCGTGCTAAATTCGATGAGATTTTGGTTCCCATTTCAAAAGTACTTATCTCTTCCGAACAACGCAAGTATATTACCTTTAACGCCTTCTTTTCCAACACCATGTTTCACGAAGTGGCGCACGGAATGGGTATTAAAAACACCATCAACGGAAAGGGGCCTGTTCGTAAAGCGTTAAAGGAAAAATTTTCAGCCATCGAAGAGGGTAAAGCCGATATTTTAGGATTATACCTTGTTAACCGCCTTTATGATATGGGTGAATTTACCGACACCAAATTAATGGACAATTATGTAACCTTTATGGCGGGTATTTTCCGTTCGGTAAGATTTGGCGCCTCCAGTGCTCACGGTATGGCCAACATGCTCCGGTTTAATTTTTTCCTTAAAGAGGGTGCTTTTAAACGCAATGAAGACGGAACCTATTCCATCAACTTTGAAAAAATGAAAACAGCTTCCAAAGCACTTACCCAAAAAATATTGAAAATTCAGGGCGATGGCGATTACGAAGCCGCCAAAGCATGGGTAAAAACCGATGGCATGATTCCGCAACAACTTAAAGAAGATTTGGACAAGGTAAACAGCATGGGTATTCCTGTTGATATTTACTTTGAACAGGGTCCCGAAATGTTAGGATTGTAAAATTTAAACATTATAATAACATCAAAATGAAAAAGTTAATATTTGTTTTTTTGTCGTTTTTAACACTTTCGACAACAACACTTAAAGCCAACGAAGGGATGTGGCTACCCATGTTTATTAAAACCCTAAACATTGCCGAGATGCAAAAAATGGGGTTACTTCTTACGGCCGACGAATTGTATAACCCCAACCAACCCAGTTTAAAAGATGCCATCGTGGGACTTTCAACAGGGCCTACTCCCCAGGGTTATTTTTGTACTTCCGAGCTAGTATCAGATAAAGGGCTGCTTTTTACCAACCATCACTGCGGATACGATTACATTCAAAAACACTCAACCGTTGAACATGATTATTTGAAGGATGGTTTCTGGGCTAAGTCGTTTGACGAAGAGTTACCCAATGAAGGACTAACAGCTTCCGTACTGGTATACATGGCCGATGTTACCGACAGTATTGTTCCACAGCTAAACGACACTATGAGCGAAGCCGACCGCAGTAAAAAGGTTTCCGAAATTGAGTCAAAGCTTAAAAAGCAAGCCTCCGAAGAGGGCAAATACAATGTGGTAATCAAAGGTTTTTTTGCCGGAAACGAGTATTACATGTTCGTGTATCAGGTATATAAAGATGTAAGGCTGGTGGGTGCTCCCCCTTCGGCCATTGGAAAATTTGGCGGCGATACCGACAACTGGATGTGGCCACGCCATACCGGTGACTTTAGTATTTTCAGAATATACACTGCTCCCGATGGTTCCCCTGCCGAATATTCAAAAGACAATGTGCCCCTCAAACCCAAACATTATCTGCCCATTTCGCTGGATGGTGTTAAAAAAGATGATTTTGCCATGATTTGGGGATTTCCGGGAACCACTGAACGCTACCTCACCTCCTACGGCATTCAATTTAAGATGAACGATTATTTTCCTCCTCTGATTGAAGTGTTCGGAAAAAAACTGGAAGTTTGGAAAGAACACATGGATGCAAACCAGTCGGTTAAAATTAAATATGCTTCTAATTATGCCGGAATTGCCAATGCCTGGAAATATTTTATCGGACAACAACGCGGTGTTAAAAAGAATCATGTATTACAGAAAAAACAAAATTTTGAAAAATTGTTTACCAACTGGGTAAATGCCAGCGATGCCCGAAAATCCAAATATGGTGAGGCCCTGCCGCTAATCAAAGAAGCTTATGGTAAAATGTCGGAAAATTTTGTACCGCTTGTGGTTGGCAGTATTGCCGGGCTACAAGGTTCCGATGCCATCTCCATGGCTCAAAGCCTGTCGGGATTAGAAACCAGGCTTAAAAAACTTAAAAAGGAAAAAAAGAAAGACAAAAAAGAGAAAATTGAAAAACGAATTGAAAAATCAATCAAAAAACTCACTGAACGAATGGCCGAATCGTTTAAAGATTACGACATGGCCACCGACAAAGATGTATTTGCTGCCATGACCAAGATGTATTACGACAAAATGCCGGCCAACATGCATCCTGAAATTCTTGACAAGCTGGCTCAAAAGTTTAAAGGCGATTTTAACGCCTTGGCCGACTATGTTTATACAACCTCTTTTATTCCCGATTCCAACAAATACAAAGCATTTTTAGCAAATCCCAAACTTAAAACTTTGAAAAAAGACCCTGTTTTTCAACTAATGCAAGGTTACATGAAAAATGTTACGGCTGCTTCAAAAAGTTATAAAGAGAGCCAAGGCACCATGAAAAAGGGCACCCGTTTATGGGAAGCCGGAATTCGTGCCATGCAACCCAACAAAAAGTTTTATCCTGATGCCAACTCAACCTTACGTTTTACCTATGGCAAAGTGCTCGACTATTACCCTGCCGATGCGGTTCATTACGACTATGTAACCCACCTGAAAGGGGTGATGGAAAAAGAAGACCCCACCAATGATGAGTTTATTGTTCCGGCCAAACTTAAAGAACTTTACGAAACCAAAGACTTTGGCCCTTACGGTGAAAATGGAAAACTTATTACCGATTTCCTAACCACCAACGACATTACCGGCGGCAACTCCGGAAGTCCGGTTATCAATGCCAAAGGCGAACTCATTGGTCTTGCTTTCGACGGCAACTGGGAAGCCATGAGCGGCGACCTCGCTTACGAAAAAGTGCTGCAACGCACCATTTGTGTTGATGTTCGTTATGTGCTGTTTATTATTGATAAGTTTGCCGATGATCCGCGTCTTATCGACGAGCTTACCATCCACAAAGCCATGCCGCAACCAAGCCATGTGGAACAACTCGAAGAGGTACCTGCTGATTAAATTATTATAATTTGAAACCATCGCTTGAAAATAAACTGTTCAATCATTTTGAAAAAGAGGAGCTTGTTTCGCTTGTCAAACAAAATGATGAACAGTTTATGCTGATGGTTGAAATAGCAACATCCAACCCTAACCCCCTTTCGTGGAGAGCCGCATGGTTGTTAAACGACTGCATGGAAAACAACGACCCGAGAATAAAACCGCTGTTAAAAATTGTTATTCAATCGCTCAACCATAAAAAAGACGGCCACCAACGTGAACTACTAAAAATTATTTACCGGATGGATGTGCCTGAAGAACTTGAAGGTGTTTTGTTTGACAAATGTGTTTCCATTTGGGAATCAACCAAAAAAACCCCTTCGGTCAGAATAATGGCATTTAAAGTCTTAATAAAAACTGCCGTTAAATACCCGGCGTTAAAAAACGAACTCAAACTACTTACTCAAAAACACTATACCGAATCACTTTCCCCCGGTATCAAACGTTCGTTAACAAAAATGATTTCTTTATTAAATTAGTCAAGTCCTCTGTAATTAACATATAAAAAAGCCGGGGGCTTGACTATTTTTCAAGCCATCCTCTCAAGCCACCTCTTCTGCTTACAGTTACAAAACCCTTCTGCTCACAATTACAAAACCACCTTCTACTCACAGTTTGTAACTGTGAGTTGCATCCCCCCTCCCCCCTTCTGCTCACAGTTTGTAACTGTGAGTTACACCTCTTCTACCCCTCACAGTTTGTAACTGTGAGCTGAACTTACCTCAAGCCATCCCACAGTTTTAACCCCTCACCATCGCTCACAGTTTGTTACTGCGAGTTGCATCACCACCCCCTCACAGTTTGTAACTGTGAGCTGAACTTACTGTCCGGATTTAGGGTTAAGACGAACGGCTATTCGTCTCAACCCTTTACTGCCGTGGGACTCCACCCCCCCTTTTTAAAACTTTTTAATACTTCCGGTTAAATAATGTTAAAAGCCATTTTACCCTCTTTACAAAAAGTTTAAAAAGATTTTCCTTTGCACTGCTCTTAGAAAAAAGAACCCGAAAACGAGTTCTGTTTTTATACATAAAAATATTGCTGTATGGATATTGTTATCGAAAACATGACGAAAACCTACGGCCGGCAAAAAGCTGTGGACAATATTTCGTTACAGGTAAAAACAGGCGAGGTTCTCGGTTTTTTAGGCCCCAACGGTGCCGGAAAAACCACTACCATGAAAGCCATTACTTCTTTTTTAATCCCCGATTCAGGGAAAATTTTTATTGGTAACATCTCGGTAAACGACAATCCTCAGGAGGCCAAAAAAAACATCGGCTACCTTCCTGAAAACAATCCGTTATACGAAGATATGCCCGTTATCGACTATTTGCAATTTTGTGCGGGCATCGAAGGGGTTGCCAAAGATAAAATTAACGACAAGGTTCGCAAGGTAATTCAAACCTGTGGTATCACCCGCGAAAAACACAAAAAAATAAGCGAACTGTCAAAAGGTTACAAACAGCGCGTGGGGCTGGCACAAGCACTTATTCACGACCCCGAAGTGCTTATTTTGGATGAACCCACCACCGGCCTCGACCCCAACCAGATTGTTGAAATCAGAGAGCTGATTAAAAAAATCGGAAAGGAAAAAACCGTTATCCTAAGTTCGCACATCCTGGCCGAAGTGGAGGCAACCTGCGACAGAATTATGATTATCAACAAAGGTAAAATTGTTGCCGACGGAACAGCCGAAGAGCTTCGCGGACAGGCACAAGGCAGCGAAATGCTTAAAGTTACCATTGAAGATGGTAGTTTAGATGACATTTTTAAAGGGCTTCAATTGCTTAATACCGTTGAGCTGGTCGATTTTGCCGACAAATCAACTCAAACTTTTCAGGTTAAAAGCAAACCCGGGCAAAGCTCGCGGCGTGAAGTGTTTAAGCTTTGTGTGGAAAAGGGATGGACACTTACCCAACTCACCTTTGTTGAAACCCGCCTCGAAGATATCTTCCGTGAATTAACCCTTGAAAATTAACAGGAGGAAAATAGTATGAAAGAAATATGGATTATCACAAAACGAGAACTACAGGCCTATTTCGATTCGCTGATGGCCTATATCCTGCTCATCCTGTTTTTAGGCTTTAGCGGCTTTTTTACATGGATATACGGCAGCGATATTTTTTTTGTAAAACAAGCCAACTTGCAGGTGTTTTTCAACATCGCCTATTGGACACTGTTCTTTTTTATTCCGGCATTAACCATGCGGCTGCTTTCGGAAGAAAACCGCTCGGGCACCATCGAGTTGCTGCTTACCAAGCCCATTAGCGAATGGCAGGTAATTGTAGCCAAATTTTTAGCCGCCCTGTTGCTGATTGTAGCCGCCCTGTTGCTCACACTTCCTTACTATATAACGGTCAGCTCACTGGGCAACATCGACAACGGAGCTGTTTTTAGCGGCTACCTTGCCCTGATACTCGTTAGCGGCATGTACATCGCCATCGGATTGTTTACCAGCAGTGTTACCAACAATCAAATTGTGACTTACCTGCTGGCACTCAGTATCGGCATCTTTTTCCAGATTATTTTTCAAATGCTAAGTACCAACCTTACCGGAATACTCGGCGGCATTACCGATTACCTGAGCATTAACAGCCATTTCGATTCAATGACAAGAGGGGTAATCGATTCACGCGATTTGGTTTATTTCTTCTCGGTAATGCTATTGGGACTGGTTTTTTCGGAATCGATGCTGATGAAAAAAAGAAGTGTTTAATACAGTAAAACAGTAATTATGAAAAAGAAATCATACATTGGAACATTATTACTGTTAACCATCATTGTTGTGGTGATTAACATCATATCAGCCAAGTGGTTTTTCCGTATCGACCTAACCGAAGACCATCAATATTCGCTTAGTCAGGTTACCAAAAACATTTTAAACGATTTGGATGAAACCGTTACGGTTACCGCTTACTTTACCAAAGACCTGCCCCCCAACCTGCAAAAGGTAAAGCAGGATTTTAAAGATTTGCTTATTGAATATGCCAAACGTTCGGGCGGAAAAGTGGCTTATAAATTTGTAAATCCCAACGGAGATACTAAAATTGAACGCGAAGCCATGCAAGCCGGCATCCGTCCGGTATTGCTTAATGCACGCGATAAAGACCAGATAAAACAGCAAAAAATATATATGGGTGCCAATGTAATGTTGGGTACCAAAGCTGAAGCCATTCCGTTTTTAAGTGCCAACCAAAGCATGGAATACACCCTTACTTCGGCCATTAAAAAACTTTCCGTTAAAAATAAACCGGTTATCGGGTTTATTACCGGAAACGGTGAACCATCTGTTAACGAAATGCCGCAGGCAATGGAAGCGTTGTCGGTGCTTTACAAAGTGGAACCGGTAACCATTACCGATTCGACTAACCTGTCGAAATACAAAACACTGGCGCTGGTAAATCCACAGGACAGCATTTCACCGGTGGTATTTAGTAAACTTGATGATTATCTAACCGGTGGCGGACACCTGTTTATTGATATGAGCCGCGTTAAAGCCGATTTTCAAACATTAAAAGGAACCGCCCTTAATACAGGGTTGGAAACCTGGTTGTCAAACAAAGGAATTGTAGTTAATCCCGATTTTGTAATTGATGAACGTTGTGGTTCGGTGGGTGTAAATCAGCGGCAAGGCTCGTTCAGTTTTACCACACAGGTAAAATTCCCCTATATGCCGTTAATAGCAAATTTTGCCAATCATCCTATTACCAAAGGGTTGGAAGAGGTTATTATGCAATTCCCAAGTTCAATTGATTTTAAGGGTGACACATCCGTTCAATATACTCCGCTGGCCTTTACTTCGGACAAATCGGGTAAAATGAAAGCTCCTATATGGTTTGATATTCAAAAAAGATGGACCATGGCTGATTTTACTGATCAAAAAATTCCGGTGGCAGCACTTTTTAGCGGTAAGATAAACGGAAAATCAAACAGCGAAATTGTGCTTATCACCTCCGGTGAGATGGCTGTAAACGGCAGTGGAAGAGGCCAACGAAAAATTAACGAAGACAATATAAATCTTTTTGTTAACAGTATTGATTATCTGGCCGATGATACCGGTTTAATAGGCTTACGAACCAAGCTTATCAAGTCGAGGCCGTTGGCAGAGGTGAGTGAAGGAAAAGCCTTGTTTTTAAAATGGTTAAACTTTTTGTTACCGGTATTGTTAATCATTTTATATGGCATCATAAGAGCACAGTATCGTAAAAATCAACGTATTAAAAGAATGGAGGAAGATTATGTTCAGTAAACTTAACACCAAAACACTGCTGGTGGTTCTGGTGGTGTTGCTTGCCCTATTTGCTGTTATTGAATATACCGATACAAGCGACAGCTCATATAGCGATGAGGTGATTAAAGTGGACACCTCGGCAGTAAATAAAATTGAGTTTAAAAGCAACAAAGACACCTTTAACCTGATAAAAGAAAACAACAGATGGTTTGTAAACTCCGGTAAAAACAAATCGGATGCCGATCAGGCTAAAATAAAAGCTTTGCTGAGCCGGATGTCGCCGTTAAAACCATTGCGGTTGGCGGCAAACTCAAAGGATCAGTGGAAAAAATTTGGCCTCGACGACAAAGCCATGCAGGTTAGCTTCTATGATGGCAACGATTTGCTTAACACCCTCTACCTTGGTAAAGTTGATTATCAGGCGCCGCAAAACACCGACAATCAAAACCCCTATTCAAGAGGAAACCAGGGAATTATGATTGGATATGCCCGTGCCGGTAACAGCAATACGGTTTATGTTGTTGATGGGTATTTAAAGCTGAGTTATGCCGGCGACCAAAACAGTTTCCGCAAAAAATCGTTAATTGATACTAAGCGTGATTTAATTGATAACGTTGCCATTAACAGCGGAAACGCCTCTTTTAATTTAACCAAAAAAGAAAACCGGTGGCTTGTGGAAAACCGGCCTGCCGATTCGGCTAACACTGCTAAATATTTAAATAACATCGTTCGGTTGCGAGGATATGAATTTGTTGATAGCGATGCCATAAAAGGAAAAACACCCATTGGCAGTGTTACCATTAACAAAGGGGAACAGGGAGAAATAAAAATTGATGCTTATCCGGTGGATTCGGTAAATTTTGCCCTTGTAAGCTCACAAAACAATGGCAATATCATAAAAGATAAAAACCACAAACTGCTCGACAGATTAATTAAAGAGAGCGATTATTTTATTAAGAAATAAACAGCTGAAAACCTGTTGAGAGGAACGGCCGTTCCTCTCAACAGAGTCGTTATTTTTTAAACTCGGTTCACAGTTTGTAAACTGTGAACCGAGTTCTTGAGTTTGGCTAATTTCGGATATAAAAAGGAGCATTAATAAAGGGGTTTTTAGAGTTTTGAAGGCTTTGTGTCTGGAGTTGCTGGTTAACGAAGTCGTTAAAACTAATTCCCATGCCTTTAACGT
>JALVAQ010000376.1 GCA_027011095.1 Bacteroidales bacterium | reverse complement strand
ATGATTTCTGCAAGATTCTTCGCTATTAAAATGTGCTGTAAAATTAAATATATTCATAATCTTTATTTTCTTCAAAGATAAGCAATTATATTGAATTATTAGTGATTGCGGATATACAAACAGAAAATAATGATACTTCAATTCTAAATTATGCAATAAAAATTTTTGTTTTATTAACAAATAATATGTTAACGTTTGCCCGGCTTTGCTGAAACTTATCCTATTTGTTCTATTTTTGTGCTGCCAACCCCATTAAAAAAATCAGATTACATTTTATGACAAAAGCACACAGTTTCCACATCCCCGTTATGGGCATTGGATACACCATAGATTCTCCCTTGAAAGTTTCCCAATTTGGTATTGATTCGGTAATTTCACTTGTTGACGACACCCTGATGGAGAAAATCCGGAAGATGTACAGCGAAAAGTTTAAAATACCTTATCAGGAGATTTCCGAAAAAATTGATGATTTCAGAGCGAGGCGAATAACATCTTATTTAAACATGATGCAGCAGCTTGCCGATAAAAAATTCCAGGAATTCAAAGTATCCTCCATGGAAAAGGCCGACGGCATTAAAGCGTATTTTAACATGCTTCCTGATACCGCAGAGCTTAAAAAAGAGTTCCTTCGACTGAAGAATAAACACATCGATTTTTCGGAGTTAAAGCAGTGGTTTAGCGAAAATATTTCCATGGGCAGCATCGATGTTAACATAATGACCAAGCTTGATAAGGATGTTTACAGGAAAGGTGAAAAGCTTGATATACAGTATAACCAGGCACATGCTGCCTTGCGTGGGTTTGCCAATAGTAAACTTGAATCATCCATCATTCTGTCGGCGGGCATGAACCCCAGGCTGTATAATTACATGGAACAGTTTGATGATTTTTACCCCGATGAAACCGGAACGATTAAAAAGAAAATTGTTATTAAGGTGAGCGATTACCGCTCGGCATTGATACAAGGAAAATACTTTGCTAAAAAAGGAATATGGGTTTCGGAATACCGTATCGAATCGGGCTTGAACTGTGGAGGCCATGCTTTTGCAACCGACGGTTTCTTAATGGGGCCGGTATTGGAAGAGTTTGCCAACAACCGTCAAACACTGATGGAGTCTGTTTTAGAGGTGCTTAGGCCGGCATTAAAAACCAAAGGTAAGGTTGTCCCTGTTGAAATGCTACCCATGAAAATCACCGCTCAGGGTGGTGTGGGTACTGCTGAAGAACACAAGTTTTTGCTCGAAAAATACAACCTCGATTCGGTAGGGTGGGGCTCTCCCTTTTTGTTGGTTCCCGAAGCTACCACTGTTGACGAAAGAACATTAAAACAACTGTCGGATGCAGAGGAAGATGACCTTTATTTAAGTGATATTTCACCCTTGGGCGTTATGTTTAACAGTTTGCGTGGCAACACCAAAGATGAAGAAAAAGAGGACAGAATTTCGGCCGGAAAACCGGGAAGTCCCTGCCAGCTAAGATATTTGACTTTTAATAAAGAGTTTGGCGAAAAAGGTTTGTGCACTGCTTCGGCAACCTATCAGCATCTTAAAATTAAAGAGTTGGATAAGTTGCAGTTACAACCTGATGAGTACCGTAAACAATATCGAAAAATTACAGAAAAATCATGTGTTTGTGTGGGCCTCGGTACTTCAACCCTGATGTCGCATAACATTGATGTAAGTAACCTTGGAACAGGTGTTTCAGTGTGCCCGGGGCCAAACATGGCCTATTTTTCCGGTAGATATTCATTAAAAGAGATGGTTGGCCACATTTATGGAAAAACGGATATTATTTCGCGAAACGATCGCCCCAACATGTTCATCAAAGAGTTGAGGATGTATATGGACTACCTGAAAGATAAAATTGATGAACAGGGCGAAGCAATGAACAAGGCACAGGAGAAATATTTTGCCCGTTTTTCATCCAACCTTACCGAAGGCATTAGTTATTACAAAGATTTGTTTGAGAGCCTAAAAGATGAATTTGACGAAATAAAGGAGAATGTTTTGCAGGAGCTTAATAACTCCACCATCGTTCTTAACGACTTGAAAACGGCCATCAAAGGCAAGCAGCAACTTGTGGCAGTAAAACAGGACTGATGTTGCTTTTGCCTTGCCAGCCTACCTTTTAACAAACTTCCTTAACAAAATACCGGTTGATGTTTTTGCTTTTATCAGATAGATGCCGCATTGAAGGGGAGCAATGTTTATGGAAGCTTTGTTGCCACTTAACGGAGTTGTTTTTAACACTTCCTTACCCATTAAATCATAAACCACAATACTTGTCAACACTCTTTCTGTATTAATGTTAATGGTGTTTGTGGCGGGGTTGGGGTATAGGGTTATTCCGGTATTGGTATTGTTTTCGTTAAGGCCTTCGAAGTAAAGATAAACGTAATCATGAGGTGGCGTTAACTCACTTCTGGCAAATGCAGAAATACAAGTGTCTCCATCATTGGCCCAAACAGCATTTACTTTATAGAAATACCCATGATAGAGAGAGATATTATAATCATAGTAATAATAGTTAGTTTGTCCGATTATATAATCAACCGTGTCAAGCGGTTGGTAATTTTCATTATCCAAGGATCTGTAAACTACAAACATGTTTAGTGTAGGATTGTCTGGTACAGTATGCTTAACGTACATTTCTATGTTCCAATTGTAATTCAGGCTTGAAGAGTAATCGGTGAGATTAGCCCATGGATCATCGTCAATCTTGATTTTATTTCCATGACCATTAATGGCAGGGCCGGCATCATAACCAGCAACAAAAGTACCGGAGACGATACCTAAAATATCGTAGCCAACCCAATATTCTTTTGATGCATCAAGAATAATGATTTTATTAATAGTGTGCGTACTCCATGTTCCTGCAACCGGATTTGTTACAGTATCGGAGTAAATAACGTTTTCGGCGTTTGCCCCGGTCCAAATATGAAGAACCATGGTGTCAAATGAAGTATCGGTTATAAAATATTTTATCATCGAAATGGTATCGCCATTTTTTTCTTCTAAAGAATAGGCATTCCATCTTACTGCTACCGAAAAATGCATTCCTGTACCAAATGCTGAATAATTTTCTCCTGAATCCCAATGTTCCCATGGCTCAAAAGGTTGTAAACTATAGGGAGCTTGCCAAACGGGTTCTATATATGGAGGGTTTTCCCAACCAAGCTCGCCACCTAGGTTAGTTGGCGGATCACATCCTCTGGAAACTTTGATGTTATCAATGTGCCAATCCAAAATATTGGAAGAGGCAACACCCGAAGCTTCAAAAACAACTTTAAAATCGTTTCCGGCGGTGGCATCGGTAATTACGTAGGTATAGCTTGTCCAATCGAAGCTGCCGTTATTGGCTATGGAATCGATGGTGTGGTAATTGGTGCCATCAAATATTTTTATAAAAAAGAACTCGGAGCCGTTGGCGGCAAGGTCGGAAAGCTTTAAATCGAAGCGGAGGGTGTCTCTTCCGACAGCACTGCCGTCAAGCCAGTTGCTTGTCAGGGTAGAGGAGTAGTTGGTTTGGTTGGAGGAACCCTGAAACTTAGCCGAAGCACCGTCGTTGCCGTTGTAAACATCAATAGCCCAGGCATCATCCGATTTTTCCCACAGGTTGTGGGTAAAATTGTGATACTCCCAGTCTTCAATAAAAGGCAAATTAAAAACGTAATCGGCTCTGCTGTTTTTGTTGATGTTGCTAACAACAGCTGCTTTGCTTTGTACTTGTGCGTTCAGTTGTAGGCTTAGAGTAAAAAAGAAAGCCAACACAAAGGATGAAAAGAAACGGTAATAGTTCTTCATGGCGGTTGGGTTTAAAAGGTTCGCTTACAAAGGTATAAAAAATGATTAAAATCTCAAAGCTCGTCCCCTAAAGCTTCCCCTCCGGACGAGTTTGTATGGGCTGTGTTGCGTGCAGAGGCCATGGTGAATGGCACAGACGTTAGGAGTGCTGTATCGAACCATGGCAGGGAGGGTTGAAAGTTTGAATGTTTGAAAGTTACCTTTTGCGCAAAGGGCAGGGTTGTGCTCAGGAGGGACCTCCCTGCATGCCCGTCCGGCAGGCGGGCGGTCGGGATGACACCTCCTCCTTTTGATTTGAAGGATGGGTTTGTTTTGGCTTTTGAGATTTATTTATTGGAATTTGCCCGCCTGTGCTGGTACGGACAGGCTTGGAATTTGTTATTTGAGTATTGGAAATTAACCGGGGTCATACCGGGTGATTATTCGTGGCGACAGCAATGATAAAATGTATCGAGGTATGTACGTAGCAGTGGATTAGTTTTCAACTCAAAATTAATTTCTATTTCTCTTTCGGTTTAAGTAACTTTGCGCGCTGATATTTTACCCGGGTAAAATGTTGGTACAATTATTGACAAAGTGAATTCTTTTAATTATAAATTACCATGTTAAAGTTTTTCAAAAAAGTGATGGGCGATAAATCTACCAGAGATATGAAGACTCTGAATCCCATCGTACAAAAAATACATAAAGCTTACGATACCATTAAGGATTTAAGCAACGATGAACTTCGCAATAAAACTGCGGAGTTTAAACAACGTATTGCCGATTACATCTCTCAGGAAGAAAACGAAATAGCTTCTCTCAAACAAAGCATCGAATCCAACCTTGACCTTGAAGCCGACGAAAAGGAAAAGATGTACAACCAAATTGACAAGCTTCAAAAACAAATTGATGCTAAAACCGAAGATATTTTAAATCAGATACTTCCTGAGGCATTTTCCGTGATGAAAGAGACTGCCAAACGCTTTAAGGAAAATGAAGAGGTGATTGTTACCGCCAACGATTTTGATGGCGAACTTGCTGCCAAAATGGATAATGTGTATATTAAAGACGGCAAAGCACACTATAAAAATCAATGGCTGGCCGGTGGTAATATGATTACCTGGGACATGGTTCATTACGATGTGCAGCTGATAGGCGGAATTGTACTGCATCAGGGTAAAATTGCCGAGATGGCTACCGGTGAAGGTAAAACCCTGGTTGCTACCTTGCCCGTTTACCTAAATGCCCTGCCGGGAAAGGGTGTCCATCTTGTTACAGTGAACGACTACCTCGCCAAGCGTGATGCCGAGTGGATGGGAATGCTTTATATGTTCCACGGCTTGAAAATCGACTGTATCGATAAACATCAACCCAGTACCGAAGCACGCCGAAATGCCTATTTGGCAGATATTACCTACGGTACCAACAATGAGTTTGGTTTTGATTATCTGCGCGACAATATGACATCTAACCCCGACGAAATGGTTCAGCGTATTCATAATTACAGTATTGTGGATGAGGTTGACTCGGTATTGATTGACGATGCCCGTACACCATTGATTATTTCGGGGCCAACGCCCAAGGGTGATACACAGGAGTTTGATAACCTGAAAGCCGATGTGCAGAAACTGTACAATGCCCAAAAAAGTCTTGTAACCGGAATTATTGCCGAAGCCAAACGACTTTTGCAAGATAGATCCAATTCCGACAATGTGAAAAAAGCGGGAGAATTGTTGCTGCGTGCACATCATGGCCTGCCCAAAAACAAGGCGCTTATAAAACTGCTTTCCGAAGAGGGTAACAAAGCGCTGATGCAAAAAACCGAAAGCTTTTACCTGCAGGAACAGGCTAAAAACATGCATATCATCAACGATGAATTGTATTTTGTAATTGAAGAGCAACATAACTCGGTGGATATCACTGAAAAGGGAATCGATCTGCTTTCAGAATCATACAACGAAGAAAATTTCTTCATCCTGCCAAATATTGCCGAAGAGATAAATGCACTTGAAGCTCAGAACCTTGAAGAAAAAGAAAAACTTGAAAAGAAAAATGAACTTATAAAAGACTATTCCTTAAAGTCGGAGCGCGTACACACAGTTATACAGCTTTTAAAAGCCTATACACTTTTTGAAAAAGATGTGGAATACGTTATTATGGACAACAAAATTAAAATAGTTGACGAGCAGACCGGCCGTGTGATGGAAGGGCGCCGTTATTCCGACGGACTTCATCAGGCCATTGAGGCTAAAGAAAACGTAAAGGTTGAAGCTGCCACACAAACCTACGCCACCATAACCCTGCAGAACTATTTCAGGATGTATAAAAAACTTTCGGGTATGACCGGTACTGCCATTACCGAAGCGGGTGAGTTGTGGGATATTTATAAGCTGGATGTAATTGAAATTCCAACCAACAAGCCTATCCTGCGCGATGACCGTGAGGATTTGATTTATAAAACCAAGCGCGAAAAATACAACGCCGTTATCGATGAAATTGAAAAGCTGGTAAACGCCGGAAGGCCTGTGTTAGTGGGTACCACTTCGGTTGAAATTTCGGAACTGCTTAGCCGAATGTTGAATCGTAAGCATATAAAGCATAATGTACTTAATGCTAAACTGCATCAGCGTGAAGCTCAAATTGTTAAAGAAGCCGGTGAAGCCGGTACGGTTACCATTGCCACCAACATGGCTGGTCGTGGTACCGACATTAAACTGGGCGAAGGAGTAAGAGAGGCAGGCGGTTTGGCTATTGTGGGTACCGAGCGTCATGAGTCCCGGCGTGTTGACCGTCAGTTGCGTGGTCGTGCCGGACGTCAGGGTGACCCCGGAAGCTCGCAGTTTTATGTTTCGCTCGAAGACGACCTGATGCGTATGTTCGGTTCAGGCCGAATTGCAGGGCTAATGGATAAACTGGGGTTGAAAGAGGGCGAAGTGATTCAGCACAGTATGATTACCAAATCCATTGAACGTGCTCAACGTAAGGT
>JALVAQ010000375.1 GCA_027011095.1 Bacteroidales bacterium | reverse complement strand
CTCTTAAAATATTGGAAAGCTGAAAACCTTCTTTTGCACGGCATATTAAATGTATATGATTTGTCATAATGCAATATCCATATAATTCCAAACCCTTATTTTGTCTGCAATAAATCAGGCTTTCAATCAAAATATCTTTTATTCTTCTTCTGGTAAACAAGTCTATCCAATACACAGTTGCAGTTGTAATAAAATAAAGGGCATTCTGATCATATATCCGATAGCTGGTTGTGCCTTTTGTTCCCATATGCCAAATATATACATATTATTGATAACCTGTGCTGATCAGAAACCGGGTAATAGTTTTTGATATAATTCTAATTCGGGTTGCAAACCCGAATTAGCGGGGGGCAATCTGAAAGAACATGATACCCGTAAAATAATCGGTTAGTAATCGGTCAAATTTTTAATCTGACCGAGCTTTGGGTTTATTGACTATAGTCTAAAACACTCACAATAATTGGAATAAAAATTAATGGAATAATTAGCAATAAGAAAATGACTAATCCATACAGATTTTTTTCTTTTTTACTTTGATTTCCCCACTTCTCTTTGTAAATATCATATTTGTTTTTAAACTTAAAATCATTTAAAAATGCAATCGCTAAAATAAATATAACGTAAAAAGGTTTAAATTTATCCATTATAATTTGTCTTTCTGACTGCCCATAGAATTCCATAAAGAAAAAACCCAGAATATCTGTTAGAATCAAAGCTTGTGACAATGAAACAAGTATTGATGCCCCATAAGAAATCTTTCCCTTTCGTTCAAACCTGAAGTACCAAGTTGCTAACCTATAATACATATAGGGATATATACTAAAACCTTTCATAACAAATTTATTTTCAATAAAGACGTATAGGATCTGTATCCCAATGTTCATCCACAAAATCGCCAACCCTATCAGTTAAAGAAGTTCCTGTCACCAATAATACTCCTATGTCAACTGCACCATATGCCCAACCAACATAAGGAATAAATGTTGCACCACTCAGTAATATTCGAGCACCATCACCAGCAGTAAGAGTTCCGTCCGAAGAAACAGAATAAATTGTAAGCCCAACTTCAACTAAACCAAATTTCTTAGTTACAGATTTGCCAAAATTAACGATATCAGCATTATTAACTGTTCCGCTTAACCGTTTAATTAATTCTGTAGTTACATGAACTGAACCACCTGTCGCAGCAAGACCAAGAGCGGTTTTTTCGGAATTACTAAAACGATCATCAAAACCCCCACCATTCTCACCCCCTTCCGCCTGTCTCATTGCCTCGGTATCATCTGTGTTATGAACCGGATTGGCAGTTCCCGAAGAACTGTTGCTGGTGTTGTAACTGAAATAATCATCGTAATAGCTTGGGTTGGAAACATAATTATCGGGAGCGGAATAGCTACTTATTCTATTAAAAAAGCCGGAGTAATCTACTTCTGTGCTGCCGGATGACCCTGAACTTTTCATATTGTTAAAAACGGTGCTGTTCATTTTGTAAATGGCAAATAATCCGTTACCGGCGCTAAGGTAGTGAAATTGTTATAATGTCAGCCTAATTGGAGAGTAATTGGAGGTTGCTCCCACGCGAAGGGATTCGCGCGGGAACAGTGGGTTGCAAACTCAAATTAGCGGAGTGTGGTTTTTTTAGCATCTTCAGGCAAATAAAAAGCCCTTTCCAACAAATATTGAAAAGGGCTTTTTAATGTATTGCGAAAAAAACAATTATTCAATCACTACATCATCAACTTGAATGCTGGTTGATTCGGTGTTGCTGCCTTTGTATTTAAAAGCAACGGCCACATTGCCAATGTATGATGACAGGTCAATGCTGCCCGACTCAACCCACTCGTAATTTGAGTTTGAGGAGGTGGGCAGGGTAGGTGACAGTTGTGTCCATGTTGCCGACCCGAAATTGGTTCCGTCAAAATCGGTGGAAACATATACTTCCAACGGATCGTTTGAAGTATGTGCCCAGTGAGCCATGTTTGTTCTGAACGATAGGGTTTTATCGCCGGCTGAGTTATCAACCAACGGGGTAATCATCCATGTTTCCATGTCGTCCAATTCTGAATGATAACCCGTTGCTTGGGCATATTTATTATCATTGTATGATTTTCCAATCCAGGCTCTGTTGCCGTCAACCATAACATCACTCCAGCCTCCTTTGTTAATAGAATCGTAGTCGGCATACTCATCAAATGTTTCGTTCAGGCTTGGCAGTACATCTCCGCCACCACCGCCGCCGCCGCCATTGGCGGAGATAAGAACATCGTCCAAAGTAAATGAAGTTGATTCGGTATCGCTACCTTTATATTTAAAAGCAATGGCTACATTTCCTGTAAAATCAGCCAATGAAATCTCACCCGATTCAACCCATGAATAATTGCTGCTACCTGCATCAGGCAATGTTGCCATGGATGTAATATCGGTCCAGTTGGCTGTTTCAAAGTTGCTTCCATCGTAATCGGTGGAGGCTAAAATGGTATAGGGCACATGTGAACCTGTATGCGTCCAATAGGCTATGGCGCTTTTAAAAGATAATTTTTTATCGCCGGACGTATTTACAACCGGAGGAGTAATTAACCAGGTTTCCATATCGTCTAACCCTGAACCATAACCTGTACCCTGTGCATATTTATTATCGTTAAACGTTTTTCCTGTCCACGACCTGTTGCCGGCAACAACAATATTAGCCCAACCATCAATGGCGATATTTTCTTTGTCAACCGCACCATCAAAATGCTCATCTACTTCATCAACAGGAGTGATGGTGCCACCACCACCGCCACCACCGCCACCGGTGCAACGTTCGCCCGTAAGGTTTACTTCTGAAAGTGAGCGGATGTATAATTGTTTGGTTTCGTTATATTGGCCAACAATAGCAGTAATATTTCCCCTGCCCTCAGGAAGAACTGTTTCGGCAAAAGAGGCATAATTGCTTGTACGTACTACAATGGTTTTTCCGTTACAGTCTTCCAGAGTACGGTTTGCCGGCAAATCGGCATCGGCATAAGATTTGCCTAAATCAGCATTGTTAAACTGCACACTGTCGAGTTTAATCAATTTTCCCTGATAATTTTGGGTAAGCAAATCAGGGATGGTAACCAGTTCAGGCTCACGGTATTTTTGAGTGGCCAAGATTATAAGGTTTGAGTCAGGGTTCACATTATCAAGTTGGAACATTCCCTTATACTCCGACAACACAACATTTTTCAAATAAACTCTTATCGAATCGCCAACGCGCAGGCCACCTGCACCGGTTTTATGAAGGTTTACCGCATCCGTAGCGTCCTGAATATAGGCGCTTTTGTAAATATTGCCGGAACTTTCGTCCATGGTAACCACGGCATAAACCGAAGCGTCAAAATTAAACATGTATGCACCCGAATCGGCATACATTTGCCGCAGTTGGCTTATGGTATAAACTTCTCCAACGGGAAGGGTTCCCACAGGCGGTTTGTCAAATTCTTGTTTTACACACCCCGAAAAGAAGAGGGTGAGTGTAAATAAAAACAGCATTGCTGTTAGTTTGTTATTCTTTATCATCGTTTTAAAATTTATTGTTATCAAATTAAATTACATATAAAAGGTGAGGTTAAAGTAATAGGTTCGTCCGTACATATAATAATACTTGGGAGGAAACTTATTGATGTTGGCGTTGTCGTAACGCAACTGTTCAAAACCCGACATGCGGTAATCGGTTTTGCCGAGCAGGTTGTTAATGCTGAGCGAAAATCTTACGGTATAATCATGGTTAATTCTCCACGATTTGCCACCATATAAGTCAATGGTATAGCCGTTGGAAAGCTTTTCCTGGTCAAGGATACCGCTAACTCTGTAGTCATCAGAGTAGAGGCCGTTCAAGGCTTCTGCTGTCCTACGGTCGGGGTTGATTGAAATATAAGTGTCGCCAAAATAGTTCGCCTTTACCTGTGCAAACCAATATTTTGGAGAGCTGTATTTAAGGCCCAACGAGGCAACTGTTTGCGGTGAGCCACCTATATAGTAATTTTTTAAATATATTGTGCGGCCGGCAACAAGGTCGATGGCATCGTTATCACGGGTGATGGTTGCCGTTGGGCGCGAAGTGTAAATGTTTTGTCCTTTGGCAGCCACAGCCATTATTGTCCATGTGGGCGTAACGTTGGCTTCTATACCCAATTCAACACCGGTATGGAGTTCATCAAGGCCGGTCAAGCTGTAGTTGACAAAAGTATGCAGCGCATCGTGGTAAAAACTACGTGTCCATGTCTGGTCTTTAAACTGCGTATAATAGACAGTAGCCCTGAGCTTAATGATTGGGGTTCTTATAATGTAATTCAAGTCGCCTGAGTAAATGGTTTCGCTTTTCAGGTTGGGAACGGTAAAATCGCGGGTTCTTGCCGATACATAAGAGTTCCAAAACAATGGTGCCCTGGTTTTGTACATGGCATTTACAGTAATGTAATGTTTGCCACTGATTTTATAGGTAACCCCGCCTTTTACACCATAGTTAAAAAAGTTGTTTTTCTTACTGTCGCCATACGAATTATCAGGGAAACGGCCATTTTTCATGTTACCGGTTCTCCAAAAAGAGGTGTTACTCAACGACAACCCCACATAGAAATCGACTTTTGAATAGGTGAAATCAGCTTCGGCAAAGCCATTTTGGGTATTAATGTTGGCCAAATAGTCGTAACCGAAAATGTCACCATCCTTTACCAACCTATTGGGATGGTTCAGGTCGTTTTGTGAAACATCGGTAATAACAAACGGGTCCTGATCGGCATAACGGTCGATATCGAGCCAAAATTCGCCACCGAGTAAATCGTCGATGGTTTTATACCGGTGGCCTTTGTAAATGTTCAGATTAATACCTCCTGAAAGGTTAATATGCTCGTTTAAAGCGGAAAATAGCCTCCAGTCGAACTGTCCCTCTTTTTTATCGTTGCGACGATCTTCAAGAATAATTTTAGACCTCAATCCGGTAATGCTGTTTCCTTCTATACCGTTAGCATCGTCAACGGTAAAAAGAAATTTACTGTTGGCAAAATACATGTAATCGAAATCCAGCTGACGGAATTTCTCATCGGTTTGCCATTTTTTGGTTAACTCGTCAGCAACATCCGGTTTGTCAATTAAGTTCCAGTAGCTTGGCAGGTAACGATAATAATCGGGACGCGGGTCATCGGTCTCAGTCCAGTTAAGGGCTGTTGAACCTCCCCTGCCAAACCAATAGGACAAAGTAGCCTGCGATTTGGTGTTTTCCGATATTTTCCAATAATGGGTCAGCATGGTCATGGGCTGATGATAGTTACCTACGCGTGCGTTTCGTTTTTCACCATTCTGGTATCCCCAGTAAGGGTTGTAGAAGTTGTTTCCCGAAAGGTCGTAAGCTTCTTGTACCGATACGCCTGTTTTACCTCTTCGGTTGGGAGAACCGAATACCACAAGTGATAAACTATGGCGGTCGTTAATCTTTTTTTCTACTCCGAGAAAATATGCCCAGGCATCATAAAAAGAGCCTTCAACATAACCTTCCTGTGCCCATCGGCGCGAGCCTGAAACAACAAACGACCACCCGTTGGCCATTTGGCCTGTTGAATAGGTAGCCATAATGCGATTGCGATAGCTGCGGTTGGCACTGGAATAGGATACCCTGAATTGTTTGCGGAACAACGATGGGCGCGTGGTAATTTCGGTAACACCTGCAACGCCACCAAACGAAAGCTCCGATGAAACAATACCCGTACGGATATCTTTGTTCCAGGTGGCATCGTTTAAACCGCCCCAACTTGACCAGTAAGCACGTCCGCTTTCCATGTCGTTCATCTTAACCCCGTTAATTAAAACCGTAAGGTTGTTGTTGTCGTACCCACGGATGCGGTAACGGGCTGCGCCAAAAGTATAGCCTGCCGTAGAGACAAAAATGTCTCTCGACGACTGAAGAAGCCCCGAAACATCCTGCGACATTTCATCTGATTCCGACTCAATCACATCCAGTGTATAAGTCGGTAATGTGCCTGCATTGTCAGCACTTGTGGTGTCAGGCTCAGTTTGAGCCACCACCGAAAAAGTGATGAGCAATAGAGACCAAATTAATAAAACTCTATGCATTGATAAATATTTAGATTTGTTAAGCATTTTTTTTGTCAGACAAAAAAAGCCCTGATTAAAACAGAGCATGAAAAGGCAAAAGTAATATTTTATTGTTGGATTTCAACTACCCGTCCTTTTTTTAACAGATTCTTAATTAGCAGCTGATGGCTATTTTGAATTGAAATGCCAATATTCAAGGAAAAGAGAGTGACATCGCGAGCACCTGTCAGGAAGTCGAAGGGTCCCAGGAAACCGGCCTGCCCTATTTGCAAAACATCCCCGCTCACCCGGATTTACCTGTTATGCTCACCGGGCTATGTAATCAAAACCTGCTCAATTAAGTCATCCTAATTGCAAATCCGAATGAGCTTTGGGGGAGATCACAGGTATCATCCTACCCTTTCCCCACCATAACAACAACCTCCAACCGTCACACTTCAACTCCCTGCCAGTCTGGTCAGGCGGGCGCTCAGTATGACGGTTAGTGTATTTGTGTAAGGCAATAAATAATTTACTATTCTTGCCGAATGAAAACAGTGGGTCAACGTTTAATGGAATGGTTTAAGCAAAACAAACGGGAATTGCCCTGGCGCAACTCCACCGACCCCTATTTTATCTGGCTTTCCGAAATAATTTTGCAGCAAACCCGTGTCCAACAAGGACTGCCCTACTTTCGCCGGTTTATTGACGAGTATCCTACGGTTAAACAGCTTGCCAATGCTTCGCAAGACAAAGTTTTTAAGCTTTGGCAGGGACTTGGCTACTACCGCAGGGCTGAAAATATGATTAAAACCGCACGTATTGTGGCAACCGAATTTAATGGTGTGTTTCCAAAAACATCCGGCGAACTAAAGCGGCTTCCGGGGATAGGTGATTACACCGCTGCCGCCATAGCCTCCATTGCTTACGGCGAAAAGGTTGCCGTGGTTGACGGCAATGTTTACCGCGTGCTGGCCAGGCTGTTTGGCATAAAATCGGTTATTCAGACAACGCAGTCGAAAAAAGAGTTTTCTTCCGTAATGCTGTCGCTGATGGAGGATTTTTACCCGGGAACCTTTAATGAGGCGGTAATGGAGTTTGGTGCATTGCATTGCGTGCCACAGAATCCCAATTGTAATGGCTGCATCCTTAACGACAGGTGCTTTGCATACATGCATAAACAGGTGCAGGAACTTCCGGTGGTCAAAACAAAAAAGAAGAAAAAAAAGTTATTTATCTACTATTTTGTTGTGGAGTGGAATAATCATCTTATGCTGAACCATCGTAAAAAAAATGAAATCTGGAAGGAGCTGTACGATTTTCCATCGGCGGAATACGATTCGGAACAAACCGATGAAGTTATTCTTAAAACCATCAAAGAATTAAATTTCATCACACCTCAAACAGTCACAATTACCACTCCCTTTTCAAGGGTTTACAAACATCAGCTTACTCATATTGATGTGTTTGCACAGTTTATACGTATTTCGTCCAATAAAAAACCTATACTAAAGCGGCATCAAAATTTGTATTTAGTCCCTCGCAACAAGGTAACGGAATACGCCGTATCAAGGCTTGTGGACAGGTATTTAGATGATGTAGAATAGGTGAAATAGCAATTCGGTTTATTATCGTACAAATACTTTTTTTACAAACCGTCTCCCCTCATAATCAATTCGAACAAAATAGATACCCGTAACAGTCATTTCCATTGTATTTTCCAGCCTGAGTTGTTGCTTTTGAATAGTACGTCCGTAAGTATCATAAATTATTATCAGCCCTTTTTGATTACCGGAGTTAAGTACCTGTATCGAATGTCCTGATGTATAAATTTTAAAATAATTTTCCGGTTGATATTCTTTTACAGCAATAGGGCTGTATTCAACGGTAAATTCTTCGATTAACGCTCCGTCTTTTTCTCTGGCGGCAAAATACAACGTGTCATCCGAAATCGTTAGCTTACAATAATGATATGATTTACTTACTTTTACAATATTGGGGTAACCGGCATTGGGTGTATAAAGCGGTGCACCTCCTCCTCCTGTGGTAATGTGATTCACCCCATTAACCAACGCCCTGGCATAATAATGGTTGTGGCCTGCCAGCACAAACTGCACTCCATAAGTGAGGCAAAGCGGCTGAATCAAAGTCTGAACCTTTGAATTATTCGAATGCCCTCCACCCGCTGACCATCCCGGCTTATGCAAAAGAATAAACTTCCATTTTTTATCAGAAGTCGCAAGGTCGTTTACCAGCCAGTCGTACTGAGTACTTCCTTCGCTATAACTTGTAAACTGATCAACAATGGTAAAATGTGCCGGGCCGTAATCGAATGAATAGTAATACCTGTCGGAAACAAATTCCGGATAAGGAAAATATTTCCCAAAAAGCACTCCCTGACCTTCATGATTTCCCATCGATACCACATAAGGGAGGGTGGCAAGCATCTTCTGTAGATGTTCATAATCAGGAGAGAAGAACTGATTCTGCCAGTTATCCTCTTTATTTCCATTCTCAACGAGATCACCTGTAGAAACAATAAACGTCTGCATTTCGGGATGCAATGAAACATCTTTGAGTATTTTTTCGGCAACCTGGTCGTGCGTTCCGGGGTAGGTTCTTGTATCGCCGTAAGCATAAAAACCAATCGCACTGTCATTTTCACCGGCACCTGTAATGAAACTTCCTTCTTTAAAGCTTGTATCATTATATTTCACTTTGTAAAAATATTTTGTATCCGGTGTCAGTCCCATCAGAATCACTTTGTGCTGATGGTCGTTTCCGTATTCTTCAGTCGTCAGGGAATCAGTTAAATCGGTGGTGTCCAAACCATATTCAAACAAACACGTGCGTGTGCTGTCCATCTGCCAGTTGATCATCATTTCCTCATTGCTACCCGTGTAAAGCAGATAGGGTGCTTTACGGAAGTAGTTGGTATCCGAAAATTTTTTTCTAAAATAATACGTGATATACCTGTCTAATGAATTTCCACCATAACTCAAAACGGCAGTTTCATCTCCTTCACTATAACCCGGCTGTGCAAAGCACTCTACCCAACTATTGTCGTCAAATCCGGGTTGTCGCCAGGCTGTTCCCTGATCGGAACCATCATCAAGATATTTCCATGTTGCTCCTTGCGGAATGATATGGGAAAATGAAAGATTAACAATAAATAATAATGGCAGAGTAAATAAAAACTTTTTCATATTAGTATTCTTAAAAGTTTTGGATCCAAAAACATATTTTCAATCCAAAAGCTTGCTTTCTATTTGGACCCCATTCTTCGAAAAACATTGAACAGTAAAGCTAATAAAAAAACGCGAAGAACTATACACAATTATGCAATCAGAACCTCTTTAAACACGTCCGTTTTACTAACACTAAAAATGCAGATTTTTTCGCTCAAACAGCAATAGCCAGCCTACACCGATGGTAATGGAGGCGTCGGCGATGTTAAAAATGGGGCGAAAAAAGATAAAATGATTGTCGGGGCCAAATAAAAAGCCGGGCATCCAGGAGGGTGCCTGCGAACGGGCAATGTCAATAAGCGGGAAATAGAGCATGTCCACCACCTTTCCATGTAAAAAAGAGGCATACCCATGCAGGTCGCCCGATGCCACCACCGCCACGGTATGATAGGTGCTTTGGGTAAAAATCATACCGTAAAAGGCGCTGTCGAGAATGTTTCCGAGTGCACCGGCCAAAATAAGCGAGGCGCTGAACTCAAGGCCTTTGTGATTTCCTTTTCGGGTAAGAAAAAAGAGGTAAACAACAATACCAAGTACAGCCACAATACGAAATACGCTCAGGAACAATTTACCCCATTGGCCGGCAAACTCAAGCCCAAAAGCCATACCGTTGTTTTCGGTAAAATAGAGTTTAAACCAGTTGCCAATTACCGGTAGTTCTTCGCCAAGGGTAAAATGCAATTTAATCCAAACCTTTAGCCATTGGTCTAAAATTAAAACAGCCAAAGTGATAAGAAAGGTTTTCTTCAAAGGTTTATGATTCTAAAATTTGGAATAGTATTATTTACGAACGTTTCCACGGTTAAGTTTGGCATCGATACTAAGGGTGGCATGTGGCACAGCCCTCAGTCGCTCCTTACTAATAAGCCTTCCGGTTTCGCGGCAAATACCATAGGTTTTGTTTTCGATACGTACCAGTGCTGCTTCCAGATTTTTGATAAAGCGCTCCTGGCGGGCTGCCAACTGACGGTTTTCCTCTTTGGATAAAACCTGCTGCCCCTCTTCCAAAACTTTAAAAGTAGGCGATGTGTCATTAGTTGAGTTATCACCTGAATTTGTATAAGCTTCTGTTAATAATTTTAAGTCGTTTTTTGCTTTTTTCAATTTCTCAAGAATGATGACTTTGAATTCTTCCAACTCCTCATCCGAGTAACGTGCCTTTTTTGTTTCCGTCGTGCTCATATCCTGTCATTTTTATGGTTAAAAAAAGAATTTATAAAAGTAATAAAAATTTCTTTTGAAAACATTTACAGTCTTATATTTTAAATCAGGTTAAGTTCTATCCCTTTTTATGGATGCTAAACTTAGCAGTAATCCCGTCAATTAATTCGGGTTCAAATACATCATTATCTTCAAGTTTTTCAACAATTTCAAGTGTTGCCAAAGTTTCGGAACAGATGTGATTTTTAAAAGCAGTAAACGCCTCATCGGTCTCTTCATTTTTTTGAATGGTTAGCACAATGTGGTCGGTTACCTCAAGGCCCATCTCTTTTCTGATATTTTGAACCCTGTTAATCAGCTCGCGTGCCAGCCCTTCCTGTTTAAGCTCGGGCGTTATGGAAATATCGAGTGCTACTGTCAGGTTTCCCTGATTGGCCACAATCCAACCCGGAATATCTTCGGTGGAAATTACAACATCTTCGGGTGTTATTACCACTTCCTGTCCGTCAATGGTTAAATGAAAGGCCTTTTCTTTTTCCAGTTTCTTTATGTCATCCTGGCTAAAGCCGTTTACCGCTGCGGCAATTTGTTTCATCAGCTTACCATAGCGGGGACCCAAAGCTTTAAAATCGGGTTTGATTTTTTTAACCAGAACTCCCGAATCTTCCGAAATATATTCGATGGTTTTTACATTTACCTCCGATAAAATCAGTTTTTCAACAGCCTGAATTTGTGTTTTAAATTTATCGTTTAAAACGGGAATCATAATTTTATTCAGCGGCTGGCGTACCCTGTAGTTGCTTTTTTTGCGTAAGGATAACACCATTGAAGAAATCTGCTGTGCCAACTCCATCCGCTCTTCAAGATCTTTATCAATCATATCCCGATTAACAGCCGGGAAATCGGTCAGGTGAACCGAAATATCAGTAAACCTGCCCGAAACGCTATTTAAATCGATAAACAAACGGTCGGCAAAAAACGGAGCTATGGGCGCCATCAGTTGAGCAACCACTTCCATACAACGGTATATGGTTTGATAAGCAGCAATTTTTTCGGTACTGTACTCTCCTTTCCAAAAAACCCTGCGAGAAAGCCTTACGTACCAGTTGCTTAAATGCTCATTTACAAAATATTGAATGGCACGTCCGGCTTTTGTAGGTTCGTAATTGGCATAGGCTTCATCCACATTTTTTACAAGTGAGTTCAGCTCCGACAATATCCAGCGATCCAATTCGCTGCGCTTTTCAAAAGGTACCTCCTCCTCGCTGTAAGTAAAGCCATCGATGTTGGCATACAGTGCAAAAAAAGCATAGGTATTATGCAGTGTTCCAAAGAATTTTCTTCTTACTTCGTCAATACCCTTAAGGTCGAATTTAAGGTTGTCCCAGGGTTGCGAGTTGGTAATCATATACCAGCGGGTGGCATCGGCGCCGTATTTATCGATGGTTGAAAACGGATCAACGGCGTTGCCGAGGCGTTTCGACATTTTATTGCCGTTTTTATCGAGCACCAGCCCGTTGGAGACCACCGTTTTATAGGCCACCGAATCAAATATCATGGTTCCAATAGCATGAAGGGTAAAAAACCATCCGCGTGTTTGGTCAACGCCTTCGGCAATAAAGTCAGCCGGAAAAGAGGTTTTTAACTTTTCTTTGTTTTCGAAGGGGTAGTGAAGCTGAGCATAGGGCATAGAGCCGGAATCGAACCACACATCTATTAACGATGGCTCGCGGTACATTTTTTGGCCATTATCTGAAACCAGCACAATCTTATCGACGTAGGGACGGTGAAAATCAAATGTTTTGTAGTTTTCATCGCTCATGTCATCCGGATTAAAATCTTTCAACGGATTTTCCTTCATTATTCCGGCTGCCATGGCCTTTTCTATTTCGGCTTTTAACTCTTTGGCCGAGCCTATTGCCTTTTGTTCGGTGCGGTCTTCGGTAACCCAGATGGGTAACGGAATACCCCAAAAGCGCGAACGCGACAGATTCCAGTCAACCAAATTTTCCAGCCAGTTTCCAAACCGGCCTTCGCCTGTGGCACGCGGTTTCCAGTTGATGGTTTTATTCAACTCAATCATCCGTTCTTTTAAAGCGGTGGTTTTTACAAACCAGCTGTCGAGCGGATAGTAAAGTACCGGTTTATCGGTTCGCCAGCAGTGCGGATAGCTGTGAACATGCTTTTCAATTTTAAAAGCCCTGTTGGTGGTTTTTAACTCCACAGCCAAATCAACATCCAACGACGGGTCCTTGTCGGTAAGTCCGATGTAGGCGTTTTTAACATACCTGCCGGCATATACCGAATATAAATCGGTGTTTACAAATTCTTTTACAAAGTCAGCATCCAGCTCTTCCAACAGATAGAAACGGCCTTTTAAGTCAACCATAGGACGAATATCGCCGTTTTTGTCGATAAGTGTAAGCGGTGCAATTCCGTTGGCTTTGGCAACGCGGTCGTCATCGGCACCAAAAGTGGGTGCTATATGAACAATGCCTGTACCATCTTCGGTGGTAACAAAATCGCCGGGAATCACCTCAAAAGCCTTTCCGTTTGGTTTTATCCACGGAAACAGTTGTTCGTATTTGATGCCGGTTAGTTCAGCTCCCGAAAACTCAGCCACCACCTTAAAGGGAATATTTTTATCGCCTTTTTGGTACTCATCAAAGTTCAGGTTACTGTTTTTTTCGTTAAAGTAAGCCGGCAACCTGTCTTTGGCAAGCACCACCCGTTCGGCAGTTCCGGTATAGGGGTTGAAGGTTTCAACCTCAACGTACTTAATTTTTTCGCCAACAGCGAGGGCGGTATTGGAAGGCAATGTCCAGGGAGTGGTTGTCCAGGCAAGAATGTAAACATCGTTGTTGTATCCGGTAAAAAGTTTTTCCGATTGATTGTTTTTAACCACCTTAAATTGTGCCACCACCGTATTGTCTTTAACATCGCGATAGCAACCCGGCTGATTCAGTTCGTGGGTACTAAGACCGGTACCGGCAGCAGGTGAATAGGGCTGAATGGTGTACCCTTTATAAAGCAGATTTTTATCGAATAGCTGTTTTAGCAAATACCAAACCGTTTCGATATATTTATTATCAAAGGTAATGTAAGGATGTTCTAAATCAACCCAGTACCCGATACGGCGGGTAAGGTCATCCCACATATCTTTAAATTTCAGTACCTCCTTACGGCAGGCTTTGTTGTACTCCTCAACCGTAATTTTTTTACCGATATCGTCTTTGGTAATACCGAGGGTTTTTTCCACACTTATTTCAACCGGAAGGCCGTGGGTATCCCAACCGGCCTTGCGCTCAACAAACTTTCCTTTTTGTGTTTGATAGCGACAAAAGAGGTCTTTTATGGCACGCGCCATCACATGATGGATTCCGGGTGTTCCGTTTGCTGACGGCGGCCCTTCGTAAAAAACAAAGTGCTCGTTACCCTTGCGTTTATCAAGACTTTTATGAAATACATCATTCTCATCCCAAAATGCTCTTACCTCTTCGGCCAGCGCCGGAAGGTTAAGCGTTTTATATTCATTATATTTTTTACCCATTGGGAAACAGTTTTATATCGTTAAAATTGGAGGGGCAAAATTATAAAAAAAGCCTTGAGTATGCTCTAAAAAGGTTTTTTGTTGCCAAATCAGGTATTTTTTAAAAATTTTTACCCTTCATTAACAATTAGTTAGCCCTTGGACAAATTGGTTATCCACCTTCTATTTTAATAATAACCTACCTTTATTAACTACCAATCCGATAGGCTGGTGCTCAGGCTTATATAGGAAACCTTTTAATACCGATCCTGTTTAATGGAGACACGCTCTTTGTCTTTGTATCCATCAATGTAATGGATGATGGTAAGTACGGGATAGTGAAGCATCATTCGTGGCCCCGCATAGCGCATAACTTTTTTAATTTGCGCTTTGTTGCTTTTGTTATAACAGTGAACCGGACAATTTCGGCAAGTGGGTTTGTCAGGTAAAAACTTACATTTGTCAATGCGGTTGTTTGCGTATTGCAATAAGTTGCTACATGTTTCGCAAAGCTCGCCTTTTTTGGTATTGTGATGATGCCGGCAATAGATGCCCACCATAATGCCAATGGTTTTTTTTTCTCTAGTAACCCTGTACGACTCTTTCACAAAAACTGATTTTAATTTACCTGTTTTACCAAAATTATAAATACCGGAAGATGATCGCTGTAACCTCCCTGGAAGGTATTACCAACAAATGTTCTATAAGGATAACCTTTGTAGCGGCCCTCTTTGTTAATTAAAAACGGTTTTTTATAAATAACGGCCTTCAGGTATTTAAGGTGAGTGTAGTCTTTTCCCAACAACGATTGTGAAATCATAATCTGGTCGAAAAGGCTCCAGGTATCGTGCCAGGCCAGTGTTCCGTTACCATTTTTATACATCTGCCACATGGGGTTAAAAAAGTCATCGTCCTTTAATTTATCTTGTTTTCCTTTGGCATACATATATTTTAACACACTTTCGTTGGTAGGGTTGTCGTTCAGGTCGCCCATTACAATAATGCGCGCATTGGGGTTGATGTGTAAAATGGAATCGGCAATTTTACGGCTCAATTTTGCAGCGGCATCTCGAAGCCAACGCGAGCGTTTTTCACCACCGTAACGCGAAGGCCAGTGGTTTACAATAATATGAACAGTATCACCGCTCAATATTCCATCCACCAACAGCTGATCGCGGGTTCTAAAATCTTTTAGTTTTTCGATGTGAAGCCGGTGCGAAGAGGTTTTATATGGTTTAAAATATTTGGGATTGTACAGCATGGCTACGTCAATGCCTCTTCTGTCGGGCGAGTCGTAATGAATGATTTTGAAATTATTACTTTTTAACGACGGTTGCGAAACAAGGTCTTTTATAACCCCAAGGTTTTCCACTTCCGAAATTCCCAAGACCGCCAGCCCGTCGGGGTTTATTTCTGTTCCTATTTGCGAAATTACCCTGGCCATATTGAACAGCTTATGGTGGTATCGATCACTGTTCCATAGTTTGGGGCCGTCGGGGGTAAACTCAACATCTTTAACTTCCGGCGTGTCGATGGTGTCGAAAAGATTTTCAAGGTTATAAAATCCTACCAAAGTGGCAACGTATTCTTTTTTGCTTTTCTGGGCATTTGCCGAAAAGTTGATGACTACCGTTAACAGCACGAAAGCAACTGCTGATTTTATGAAAATTTTCATTTGTTTAAGATTATGTATCTATTTGAAATCCTCTGTTTTTATTTGAGGGCACAAATATAGTAATATGATATGAAATACCGGGGCTTAAACGGGAACAATGTTGTTAAGCAGCTAATCAGGCTAAACAGACTGCACACCCGGGTAGTGTCAAATCAATCTCAAAGTATCATATTAAATGGGTGCCACAAGCCCCACAAACAATCCGGTATTTTTTTGTTTGTTAACGGAGTATTCGAGGCGAATTACAATGTCGTAAAAGGTAACAAAGTCAACACCGAGGCCGGTACTCCACAGCAATTGGTTTGCCAACGGGTTAATTTGCTCGTTTTGTTTATCGTAGGCATATCCGGCATCGAAAAACAGGTTGGCATACAAGGCATAAAAAAGTTTCCCGAATTTTTCGCTTTTAATCCATTTTATCCTGTGCGTTTTCCTGGGAATAAGTTCGAATTTAAAATTTGATTTTATCATCCCCAGCTCCTGGCCGTTAATTACATACAATTCGTAACCTCTCATATCAAAATCACCCAGCTCAATGCCGGGGCTTACCATATAGGGTTGAAATTTATTTTTATTGGTAAACAGCGCTGACAACCGATAGGCAAAATAAAACCTGTTATAAACCGGAAAATAATGATCGAAATTAAACTCCACGGAAGTAAAGTTCACATCGCTTAAAAGGCCAAATCCCGTTTGGGTAAACTGAGCATCGAAATAGTAGCCGTTTAAAGGATAGGGAGCATAATCGCGAAAATCGAGCTTATATTTATAAAAAAGCTCCAAATAATTGTACTGTCCGGCACCATAGGTTAAATCGGGGTTTAAAATAAGCAGCGAGTCGTTATACCACAAATGGTTGTACGTAAAAAGCAAATGATGAAACGAATTGTAGCTGGCGCGATACGAAAGTCCCAACTCGGAAAAATAATTTTTTTTAGCATATTGATTTTCAAAACCACGGTAATCAGGTTTGTTGTCGATGTTGATATAGTTGGTTTGCCGGTTGTAGATTACCCCTGCGGCAACCGAAATTCCGAATTTTTGTTTTTTGTTGATATAGGGAATCTCCCATCGGGCAATGGCTGCCTTATCGTAACCGGCTTGTAAAATAATATGTAAAACCTCCATTCGTCCTCTGAAATTATCAACGCGTAAGTCGATTCCGTAATTTAAGCGGCTGAAATCTTTTGTTTCCCACCATACGTTGATGTTACGGTTGGCAAAATCGAACACCGGAATGGGCCAGATGTACCATCTTTCAATAAAATTTATCTGAACATTGGTACGGCCTGCCGAATCGTTTTCCGAAAAAGTAACAAAATTAAAAAGGGAACGATTCATTAAATTGTCATGGCTGTTTTTCAGCTTGCGCCGGAACTCACTTTTTGTAAGGGTATCGCCCTGTGCAAATTCCAGCTCGCGGGTAATAATGTTATTGCGGGTAATTTTGTTTCCCGAGTAGGTAACTTTTCCCACAATCAGTAACGAATCGGATTGTTGTTGGGTTTGGCACAAAGCTGCTGAAGACACAGCCAGCAGTAAAAAAACAACCATCCACTTAAGGCTCATATATTGAGGTATTTCATCAGTGAATCGTAGTTCTCGCGGAGGCTGTTTTCATCGTAACTATCGTCAATAACCGCTTTAACGAGATAATCGTACCGCTCAAAAGTTTGAATAACCCGTTGCAGTTCAGGTGTATTGAGTTTTAATATCACCTCTACCCGGGTTGACTCAGGTTGATTAACCACCACACTATTTAGAATTTTCACATCGTTCGACTCAACAATGTTGGCAATTTCGGTAAGGCTGTAATCGTTGATGCTCATCTCCAAAAATACTAATCCACCCGGATTATCGAGCGAAAGCATCTCAGCGGTTTTTGACAACAGTTTTTTCAGTGTGATGGCGCCTGTGTATCGTTGTTTTTCGTCTAGCACCGGAATCAGTGTTAAATCAAGCGCATTTACCACTTTTAACACATCGTAAACAGACTGATAGGTATAAACCCATGGATTTTTAAGCGACAAGGTGTGGTTTCCCAAAGGTGCATCAAAATCGTTCAGGGTATAAATATCCATTTCCGAAATCAGTCCTAAAAACTCTTCGTTGTTAACAATGGGCAGATGCGACAGTTTGTAATCCTCCATCCAGCTCAATGCTGTTTTTCCGGTGTCGGAAGTTTTAAGGGGCAAAATGCCGTCGGTTATTAAATCTTGTGCTGTCAAAATGATTATATTTTTAACAAAAGTAACAATTAAAAAGCAATCGACAGTACCGGATGATTATTTGGGTAACTCAGCGGTTTGGATGTCGGCCAGCATATTGAGGTAGTTAACATACCTGAAACGGGCAATTTCATTATGCTCCACCGCTTCAATAACGGCACAGCCCGGCTCTTTAACATGGATGCAGTTGTTAAACCTGCACTGCGACATACGTTTACGAATTTCGGGAAACCGTTGCCCCAGCTCATAAACATCAAACCCCACAAGGCCAAACTCTTTGATGCCGGGCGTGTCGATTATAAATCCGTTAAACGACAGGGGAAACATTTCGGCAAAAGTGGTGGTGTGTTTTCCTTTTTCGTGCATTACTGACAAGGTGCCCTCTTTCAGATTTAAATCAGGGTCTGTTTTATTAATCAATGCCGATTTTCCAACCCCCGAATGCCCCGAAAGCAGGCTGACTTTACCATGGAGCAACGCTTTAAACTTATCCAAACCGTAGTTTTCTTTGGCCGAAGTTATCAAACAGGTATATCCGGCATCGGTATAAACTTTTATGTAGGTATCGAGCTGTTGCTTTAAGGCATCATCATATAAATCGTATTTATTAAAAACAATGATGGCGGGAATGTGATACGCTTCGGTGGTAACCAGCAACCGGTCGATAAAACCCGTTGAGGTACGAGGCTTAATTAACGAAGTGATGATGATAGCCTGATCGAGATTTGATGCGATAATATGAGCTGCTTTTGATAGTTTTGTGGCTTTACGGATAACATAATTATTGCGGTCAAAAATTTTTTTTATTACACCGGTTTCATCTTTTTCATCAATATTAAATTCAACTTTGTCGCCCACGGCAATGGGATTTGTGGTACGGATTCCGGCTATGCGAAATCGCCCCTTTAATTTACATTGATACTTTTTACCGTTTTCGGCCAATACCGTGTACCAGCTTCCGGTTGAACGCATCACCCGCCCTGTCGCCACCACTCCTTCCTCGCGCTTACCCATGGTTTTAGTAAAAGTTATAATGTTTTTTTACCGGCTTTTTGATATCCCAAACGCAGGACAAACCATCTTTAAAGATAACATAATCGCCGGGTTTGGCATGAAAAACACCTTCATCGGTTTCAATATCAAACTCACCCTCAATAATGTAACAGTGTTCTTCACCCGAATAGGTCCAGTCGAATCGCGAAACCTCTTTGGTCCAAACAGGCCACGAAAATACCCCTTTACTTTCAAGCTCTTCGTTGGAGAGCCTCTGAATGATTACTTTGCTCATGACAAATTTATTTTTAAATAGTGGTTAAAATTACAAACAATTCTTATATTTGAAACCTTAAATGTAAAAACCAACAATTTATTATTATGACCGCCTATTTACCCTTGCTCCTTTCGCCCCTGTTTATCGTATTATTAATGTCCTATTTAAGGTTCAAGTTTTCAATTCAGGACTGGAAAAATATCTATACAGCACTTATCCTCGGAGTTTTTGCCGTAATTATTTTAGTTGCCTCCGACTACGCTTTTGAATATCGTTGGCACGGTATTTTACGAAATATGCGGCGAACTGCTGCTTATGTATTTATCGGTATAGCCTTTGCTTCTGAGTTTGCAAAATATCTGGTCTTGAGGTATGCTTTTGTAAAGAAGCAACTGATAAACGACCCGCTCGATGGAATAATTTATGCTTTTTTGGTTGGATTGGGATTTTCAACAGTTGCAGCCATTCTTTTTTCCTTTGGAATTATTGGAACCGATAAGGTGCGCAGTTTAGAACTCTTTTTGTGGATTTATCCTTTCGGAACCCTTGCCTTTGCCATCGTTCTGGGGTACTTTATGGGGATGGGCTACACCCGCAAAAACAGCTTTATCGACGATTCGACAGGACTGATACTGGCCACTTTTTTCCATGCAGTATTCTACTTCTGTTTTATCACTTCCGATATCCGCTTGTTGGTTATCACCCTGATTGGATTTGCAATTATAGGGGGTGCCTTGCTGGTACGAGCAATTAACATGAAACCTTAACAATACGGTTTGTCCATTGTAGTCTTTTTGATTGGAACTGATTCCATTTTATCGTTACTTTTGAAAATTGTGCATGAACCTCAATCTGAGGTATTGTGGTAACGCTGCTTTCTTTTATAACGACCTCGTTTTTGTAAGGAACCTACTGGCCAACATATTCGCCTTTTTCGTTGTAGGTTGTAACAAGAATGTTTGAAATTAAAACATCAATTTGCGATTTGTTGATAACGTCAACATAAAGCCGTGCATAACCCGACATGCCACCAATAACATCGAAACCATAAACACGATTTATTTTAAAATCGGGTTGGTTTTGCGAAAACCGTTTCAAACCGATGATATTACGAACATCAAATCCAACCTTATCGAATAACGTAACTACTACTAAGGTTCCGGCAGCCATATTTACAATAGTTTTTAACATTGAATTTTAGCGTTTCATCACTTTAATTTTTTGATTGTTGAATCATTAAAGTGCAAAAATAGTGCTTAAAGGTGTTTAAAACTATTGCATTGACCTGATATGCAGGTGTTTGTAGTTACTTTGTAGGTGATTGCAGGCTTTTGCAGCTTTGAACTGTGTTTTTTCTACTTTTTAGGCAAGGAATCACATACTTTTAACAAAATTCAAAAGGTTTTTTGGAAATAAATTGGAAATTTGACTAAGCAATATGATTAATTTGATATATTTGGGGTTTTGAAAGCTGAACAACTGAAACCTGTACGTCCCTGATATAGGGTAGACCATTTTCAAAAGTTATTCAATATGACAAATATTTCAATATTAAAATGATTAGTTCAAAATTGACAACTGAAATTTCAGGCTTGGTTGACAAATATTTTGTTGAGAATACAAAATTGCCAATAAAAGAAAGCAACTCAATATATATTAGACACGTTCTAAGTCAGAGAATAGATGAATATTTTCCTAAAAGTGTTTTAAACAAAAT
>JALVAQ010000374.1 GCA_027011095.1 Bacteroidales bacterium | reverse complement strand
ATGTATAACTTTGAATTTAAATTAAGAAGCCATTACACACAAAAAGGGATACTACCGTTTCAGCTTTAGGCAAAACTTAATGCTGCAATACCTTTTCTCTTTGTTACTTTTTTGCTCAAAAAAGTAACCAAAAAAATGTCCGCTGCGCCTAAATTCCTAAAAACATAAACCTGCCGACTAAAACTTATGATTCCGACAGCTGTACGGAACCTTTTAGTCCTGCCAAAAGGAAAAAAAGAAGAAAAAGCATATTTGCTCATATTTTCAAAACTTGAAGTAAAACATAGTTAAGGGGCAGTCCTAACGTCGTCAAACAACATAAGTTTTTTAACGCCGTCAGGTTTATGTTTTCTTAACGGAATTTAGCCAAGGCGGAGTTCAGCTTTCCTTACGTCAAGCTGATACGGTTTGTTACATCGTAAAATCAAGTTGTTGTTTTTAACAATTCCAGCAAAGGGTTCTAACAAAAAGAATTATCTTCCTATTTTGCAAGCATGCGGGTGGGTTCCCAAAACGGCGGGCCTGCGTAAGAGTGAATGATAAAAGGCATACAGCTACGAGCAAAAGCGCTTGCGTTTCGGCTTCAAACATTTAGGCGGGCTTTTAGCGCGTAGGCGTTTGAATGCGACTCTTTTGCCGTAGATGTTGCCTTTTATCAGAGCGGGAGGAAGCATCGTTTTGGGTCGCCTCCCGAAAGCTTTCGGGATGGTTCCCTGCCCGTCCGGTCAGGCGGGGTTTCTTGGCGAGACAAGAAATGAACATTAAGAATGATTTCTTGGGTGTCCTATTGCGGAAAACAAGAGCCTGAATGAGCATACGTTACCCTCACCGGTTTCCGTCCATCACCTCAAAAACAACTTTTTTACTTATTCCGTTTTCATCAACCACCGTAAGAAGATGTCTGCCGGGGCCGGGAATAAAAGCCAGTTTATGAACATGTTGTGTTGAACCGATATATTTACGGTCGAGATGCCAATAAAGGGTTATACCGGGATTTTGATGGCTAACCTGAAAAACCACCTCTTCCGGTTGCCCGTTGGCACCTCGGGGAACAAATACTTTTGTGCCGGGCAGGGGATACACAAAGGCCATCACATTTTTATCATCCAAAGGAGAGCAGCCCTGTTTAAAAGGAGGCAACATACGATACGATGGATGTGTTTTGTGATAGTACCACTCCTGAACCGGCGGCAGCACAAACCACGATACTTTTTTCATTTGATGAACCCTGGCACAACGTGCACTCAGCCGGTGTTGCTCACTTTGGTCGGTAAAAATAATTTTATGAAACGGACAGGCCTTCACCCTGTTGCCGGCTACATACGACAAAACCGTGTCCGTTTCAGGGCAGTTTTTCGAGGCACGATAGCCACTTTGCCGGCAAACCACAATCTCCGTTAAGTCATCCTCAGGCCGTTGAAACCGGCTTTTAATTTGAAGCGCATCAAACACCTCAAACATGACGGGTGCGGCAAAGGAGGTACCCGTCAACCCGCTGCGCCCCTCGCCATTGGCATTTCCAACCCAAACACCAACTATATAATCGGCTGAGGAGCCGATGGCCCAGGCATCTTTAAATCCAAAGCTGGTACCTGTTTTCCAGGCAATGGGTGCCGATGGGTTAAAATACTCCCACCCCTCTTCCATTTCAGGTCGATGCACCTTTTCAAGTGCCTGATAGGTTTCCCATATTGCACCGGCATGCAACGGTAAGGTGGTTGTTTTTTCAGGTTCAACAGCACGGGCAATCCCACTTTTCAGAATAACGGGCTTATCGTATTCATGGCCGGTATATTTTCCGTAAAAAGCATCATAGTGCAAGAGTGTTTGAGCCATTCCTGCGTAAGCCGAAGTCAGTTCCCAAAGGGTAGCCTCTCCCCCGCCCAAAATCAACGATAAGCCATAGTAATCTGACGGACGGTTAAAGGTAGTAATTCCCATTTGTTTCATCTTTTCCATAAACCTGCCGATACCATAGTCGCGCAAAAGGTAAATGGCAGGCACATTTCGCGATCGCGACAACGCCTGCGAGGCAGGAACGGCACCTTCAAAAACCCGGTCGAAGTTTTGCGGATGATAGTTCTTGAAATAGCTTGGAATATCAGGTATCAGACTGTTTATCAGTATTTGTCCGTCATCGATGGTGGCGGCATAAAGCAATGGCTTTAAGATGCTTCCCGTGCTGCGTGGCGACTGAATCATATCGTTATGGCTGCCGTGCTTTCCGCTTTCAACAACGTTACCAACATAAGCCAGCACGGCTTTGGTGTCGGGCTTCATCACCAACACAGCCATATTGTATATTTCGTTTTGGCTGTATTTTTTGTAATAAGCCGATGCAATTTCGTTAACCCTGCTTTGCAGATATCCATCAATGGTAGTATGTATTTTAAAGGTCTTATGCCTAAACCGGCATTGTTCCAACAGGTGAGGTGCATTGTCGGGCAAACGGTGTGGCTTTTCAGGAATCTTTTCAAGCAGTGCAAGCTGATAGTCAGTACTATCGATGGTTCTGTTTTTCAGCAGGCTTGTCAACAGGCGATTTCGCTTTTTAAGCAAAGCCTTCCGGTGCTTCCCGGGATGAATTAACGAGGGTGCGTTGGGAAGCACAGCAAGCAATGCCGCTTCGGCCCATGTAAGCTGAAAAGGACTGCGTCCGAAATAGCGCCACGAAGCAGCTTCAAGTCCTACTACATTGCCGCCATAAGGAGCGTATGAGGCGTAAAGGTTTAAGATTTCCTTTTTTGAGCACTTGGTTTCAAGCGCTGTTGCAAGCCATATTTCAATCAGTTTTTCTTTGATGGTGCGAGGTTTACCCTTCCTTGCCATACGTATAACCTGCATGGTAATGGTGCTACCTCCACGAACCACACGGCCTGCTTTAATATTATCAATCAGTGCATTAAAGGCCGATACGGGATTAAATCCAAAATGGCGATAAAAATATTTGTCTTCAAAACATAGAAGTGCTTTTTCGTACTTCAAAGGAATTGAATCCGATTCGGAAAAGCGCCACCGGCCATCGCCTGCCACCCGTGCCCCCAACAGGTTGTTTTGCCGGTCGAACAAAACGGTGGAATAATCATCGTTAAAAAGAGGTACCGGCAGCATCAATCTTCCTGTTAGCAACAGCAAAAACAATGCTGCTACAATTACCGCCATTACCCACCAATACTTGAATTTTTTTCGAACTCTCATTTATAAACTACTCCGTTACCTCAACCATACCACCGCCTGCCGATGCATTGATATTGTTGTTATACATGGCTTTACAGGTAATTGGCGACTGATAATACCTACCGGGATATGCAGCGTTAAGTAAAATGTAAAAATCTTTATGGTCGCCCTTCCGCGCAAGGTCAAAAAACAGATTTACCCTGTCATCGCGAATGTCGGTATAATCAGCCTGCGATGATTTCAGCCCGTTACCCACATCAACCATCCGGGTGTTTAATATTTCCCATCCCGAAGGAAATACAGCACTCAACGCCAGATTTTTATAATTGCGTAATGTTGTTGCGCTAACCCTTATTTTAACATAAAAATCCTTGCCCTGTTTCAGTGAAGCCGGGTCGACAGGGTTGCCTTTCATATCAAACCAGGACACCTTCAACGAAAGGTTATTGCTCTTATTTACAGTCTCTCCGGGGTTGGGCACAGCAGATGTTTCAACATTTAAAAACAACATTTGATTCGATTCATTCTTTACCGCCAACTTTTTGTTTTGTTTCGGTGGAAGTTTCAACGAATAAATGGGGCTACTACTTTCAACACGCTCATCTTCACCATCAAAACTCCACTTAAAACTAAACTTATCCGATTGTTGATTATTAGTAAATAACGAAACAGCATACAACGCAAAAGCGGTTGTTTGTGTACTCATCCAACTGTCGCTACCCAGTTTAGCCGCAATCTCTTTAAAGAGCGGATAGGCTTCGGCTTTGTCGTTTATAAGGAGGTAAGTTTCCATAGCCAGCGCCCGGTTGCGGGTTTCGGAACCATAATTATACCACCAGTATGTTTTGGAATCAGGTATCGACTCAACAGCACTCTCAACAAGCTGTTTGGCAGTCTCCTCTTCGTTCATCACAGCATACGCAGCCGATAGCCGTAAGGAGGCCTGTTGCGACAAGTGCGGATTTTCTTTCATCCGGTTCATGGCACTAACCAACGGTTTTCCGGCCAGTGCCAAGGTATATAAACGATAGGCCTGTTCCAAATCATAATGGTACCTTTCGTAATTCCTATAAAACCATTGATTGGAAATAGTTTGTTGATAATTTACCCAACTGTTAAACATTTCGGAAGGAACGTAATATCCGGCCTCTTTGGCAAGAATCAGAAAATGACCGGCATAACTGGTTCCCCAGTCGTTGATGGTACCTCTACCCGGCCAATAGGAAAATCCTCCCGATGAATGCTGATAGTAGCTTAACCGTTCAATGGCATGTTGAATGTTATTTTCAACATCGCTCTTCTCTTCATCTGTAAGCTGAGTAAGCTTTGAAAGAAAAAGTTGCGGAAAAACAGCTGAAACCGTTTGTTCAACACATCCATAGGGATAACGAATCAGATATTTTATACGCTTATTCAAATTGATGGAGGGCAATGTTGATACCGTTGCATTAAACTGATATTGAGAGGCATTTTGCATAAACACCGGCTTTCCTTTCCACGATTTACCCTTTTCAAGCGGATAACTTGCCGTTAGGTAACTCCGTTGGTTGGGATTTCTGATACTGATATTGACCTCATACTTAGCATGGTTACCACCCGAACTTACGGCAAGCAGAGCTTTCCCAATGCCTTCGGAATCGCCCACCTTTAAATCCACATAAGCAACCTTATCGCCCTGTTTTGAAAAAGTTAACGTCTGTTCAGGATTTGCTATTTCAAACATATCGTTGCCTTTAACTTTAAGATGAACCGTTTTAATATTGTCTTCCATGGCAAAAACGGTAACAGGCAAATGAAGTGTTTCGCCGGGAACCAACATACGCGGAAATGAAGCCAAAACCATCAGCGGCTGCTTTACGGGAATGGTTTTTTCGGTGCTACCGTAAGCACCATTGTAACCGGCTATTGCCATTACCCTTACCGAGCCTACATAATTTGGCATGGCAAGCCGATGGGTTCGGCTGCCCCCCTTTTCAAGCGCAAAGGGTCCCAAAAAAGTTACCACAGGCACAAAGCGGTTGACTTTTTTCTTACTTAGCTCTTTTACTTCTTCATCGCCACCAATGGCAAATACCTGCGACAACCTTCCGCCAAAGGCTCCGTTAACATCATCATATAAATCCCAGGTTCGTACTGCCAACGCCTCCTTTTTATAAAAGAAACTGTGCAAGGAAGGGGTTTTAAAATGTGTCAAGTCCAGCAATCCCTCATCAACCACAGCCAAAACATAGGTCATTTTTCGTCCGTTCAGCTCGCTTACTTTAACATTATATTCTGAGTTGGGTTTAATTTTTTCAGGTACCGACAAAACAGGTTTCAGAACCGTTTCAGGATTGTTTACTGCAATAGGTATTACACCGTAAGAGCGTATGGGCAAATCGTTTACGGTTTGATTGTGAGGCTGTATTACCGAAACAAAAACATATATGTTGGGTGCCATCTCAGGGGTAATTTCAACCTTAATGGCCGACTCCTCTTTGGAAGTTTCTACCCACCACGATTTGATGATTTTATTGCTTTTCTCAATACTGATTAACGCTTTAGCTTTGGCAGCACCCGGAAAACTTACAATGGCCGTATCGCCAATTTTATAACTCTTTTTATCGGCTGTCAGGCTAAGTAAAGCAGCATCACCCGGCGCCTTGCGATTGCCACGCGAATAGGATGACGGCCAGTCGATGTACATCATCATTCCTGCACTATGCCCGCCGTTTTCATCGGAAACTCTCACGTAATAGTTCCCCCAATTGGGATACTTTATTTTAAACGAAAAAACACCCTTACCGTTTTTTGTACCAATCGTTTTTGAAACAACCCTGTCGAAATAGTGCTGACTAATGTAGTTGGCCAGGTTACTGCTATTGCTGTTGTACCACCAGCTCCAGTCCAGCAAATAGACTTCCACTTTCAGCTTTTTTATTGAAACCGGATTGCCGGAATTATCCACCGTAACCACTTCAAACTGTTGATCTTTATCGGTTTCATAGGCATAGGAATTACCCTTTTCAGGGGGCTTAATGCCCACATATCGGTTATAAGTAGTGTATTTAAAACTTTTTTGATCGATGCTAAAACGCCCGCCCGGCTCAAACACTTTGGTTACAAAAGTAAGGTTCAGCATTCCGGGCAGGTTGCTGTTGTCGGGCAGTATCACATTTACTTCCGCTTTTCCCTTATCGTTAAGTTTGCCATCGAAAACCGATTGTTCATCGGGGTAAAAGCGGTTGGCGGGGTCATCGAAAATAAATTCGGGATACTTGTCAAACTTAGTTTGTGCGGTGGCAATACTTTCGGTAACCGATGCTTTTAAATCGGAAGCCTCGCCGCCATGCAGCCATTGCGATTCAATATATAGCTTTCCTTTTTGTCCTCTGTGGAAAAAATCGCCATCGGCAGTCATCTTAATTTTCAATCTGTTGGGAAGTATGGTTTCAATCCTCAGGTTTTTTGTAAAATAGTTGTTACCTATTTGAACTTTCGCCCGCCAGATACCTGTGGGCGCATCGGGTGAAGTTGGCACGTTAAACACATAAAAACCATTGATACCGTTTGTACTTACTTCGCTGTAAACTTTCCGGTCGCGAACATCTCTCACCTCCATCGAAACCGGATGGCCG
>JALVAQ010000373.1 GCA_027011095.1 Bacteroidales bacterium | reverse complement strand
GTTTAAAGTCTTTTATTTGAACTATTGGTAAAATATTGTAAACCAAAAAAATTACGCTATTCTTTAAATGGTACTTTTATTGGTTTCACAAACCTTTTGGGAACACCCTTTTTGGGAGGTTTGGGTTTTTTAATGTTTCCTTTTTTGGAAATGGTGGTTGCAAAACCGCCTAATACCGTCTCTTCATCCTTTTCGGTGGTTATTTTCATCTGTCCGGTTTGGTTGTACACTGCTGTTTGTTTTGGCATTATGGTTAGTGTAAAATTGTTACCGGTGGCCGAAAATTTAGCCCTGATGGTGTTAAAGGTTAGCGGCGAATCTCCAAAAAAGGTACCTGACAACAAAGTCAGACTATGGCCGTTTGCCACTTTAACCGATGAGGCACTATCGGCTTCCAACATCATTATGGTGTCTTTCGAAGACATCAATATGGTAAAGTTTCCTTTGCCAAAGGTAATTTGAGAAGGGGTGGTTACAATTACCGCCGGAATTTGTGTGAAGTCGGAGATGGTGTTGCCGTCAAGTACCAATTGTGCCTTGCTGAAATCAGTACGGGGAATAATACGGATACTTTTATGATTGTTGATTAATCCATAAGCTGATGCAAGTTTATGGGGGTCTGTTTTTACTGATAATGAACGTGTTTTGTACGTTATGTGTTTTGTCAACAGCCATTCATTAATGGTAGAAGCCGGCCCTGAACCACGGGTGAGCTTGTCAAACATCATGGTGTTAAGTAAAAAGTCGGAATAAACCCCTACCGGATTGCTTTGGCAGGCCGTGTTGTAGTAATTAATTAAAAACGATGTTTGCGGACCCGAAACCAACCAGGCCGGATATTTTTTTTGTACTGCCTTACACCTGTCGAAATTGGTAAAATCATTTATGTATCCTTTATGGTAGTAGATTGAGTTGTTAGCAAAACCGGGAACCTTTTCTTTTAAAAAGTCAATCATTAAAAAAGCAAAAAAGTCGGCGCCGGCTTCATTGAAAGAGACATATTCGGCTTTGTCGAAAAGATATTTCAGTTCATCTGTCCTACGGGTTTCAATCCACTTGCTGCCGCCGCATTTTTCTGCCAAAAAGTTGTAGTAACGATGCTGCTTCAACACAACAGCCTGCTGTATAAAGTGTCCCATTACATGGAATATCAAGGTATAAGCAGGGTCGGTTGTTTCGTTAATTTTAGTACCCCAGAAATCCTTTTTGCTGCCGGGAATGTTAATAACCGGTTGAAAATTAAGATTATCTGAAAATGTTGGTTTAGAGATGTTTTTGGCGTTGTAGCTAAAAGTAAGTTTGTCAAGTTTTGAAAACAGATAACTTTTATACTCTTCATCAAGAGGGATGGCTTTGGCAAACGCTTCCACATATTGCTTGATGCGCTGCTCGTGCTCTGCCGGGGTAAGAATATCGAAATTACCATGGTTGCCCAATTTTACAATCGTTCCGGCTTTGATGCTGTTAACAATGCTGTCGGGCAGTTCATATTTTAGTGGAATGGAGCAGGTTTCGGGCCAGATAATTTCGGGAGTCAGGTTTGTTTTGTTAAATTTCAGGCCTGTTCGCCGGGCATATTGCCGTTGTTTGTCAAGTTCCATATCAAACAGAGTGGTATTAAACAGGATATAAAAATTTCCCTTTTTATCGGTTTGATTGGCAATTTGAAAACTGATGGGAAACAGTTCGGGAGGCCGGGCTTCGGCACGGGGTTTAAAATCGGGGCCTGTTGTTTTTCCGGTAAGCAAGGTTATACCAACGGGCAGTGTGAGTGTTTTTTCAGCCAATACCGGCTCACTACCTGTAACAGCGATATTAACTTTAAAAGTAACCTGCAAAGGAATGTCGGCCAACGAAGGATACATGCTTTCATCCGGTTCGTTAATGTTAATACTGAAAGAGGAGTTACCTGTTGAATCAACCTGTAATCGGGGATTGGCAACCTGAATAAATTTTGTTTGTGATGGATTGTCAACTTCAAGGGTTGCCTGAATCAGCGTGTCAGGAAGCTTTTCGATGTGTAAATTTATGTTGGCAAAGCTTCCCACGGGTAAATAGCCGGCAGAAGCCGTCAGAGTAATTTCCCCCAAATCGAAAGAGGCTGCTGTCGAATCTTTTATAACAGCTGTTGTGTCATCGGGCAAAAAGGTGGTGTCGATGGATGACCACCACCCTTGTTTGGGAACCTCAAATGTTGACAGCTTGCCATCCATTGCAATGGCAATACCCTGCTGTTTTCCAATGGATTTTTCATTAACCTGTTTGGAACCTTTTGTTTTAACACCAACCGCCACCACTCCATAAATAGATTGTACGGCAGGTGCATTGCCGCTTGCATCAACGGTAAAATCGGTATTCAAATCTTTAACTTTGGCTTTGGGGTTAAAGGCATACCATTTTTCACCCTGTTCGCCGAGAATAATTTCAAAACCGCCGCCCTCTTTCTTTTTCGATTTAAACCGTGCTTTCCCCTGTTGCATATAAACATTTACAAACTCCGGCGAGGCATACTCGTAATAAGCAATGGTGTTGGGCATGATGTGCAACATTCCCCACTGATGGCCGTTGAGGAAAAATCCCAGCGAAGCAGAACCGTCTCCGGTTTTTATCCGGCACCAGTTGTTTTGCAGTTTTTTAGCATTGCCAGGTGCAATGGGAGTGCGTACGGGAATCCAGTTTTGGGTAGAATAATAACGGTATTGCACATCGCCATGGGCACGAAAGATTTTTGCAGAAGAATTTTTTAACGGTATGCGCGGAATATCTTCCTGCAACAGCTCCGTTACCTTTTCAAAAATATTGGTTGACTCGGTGATGGGTTCATCCTTGGGAAAAAAATCCTGAATAGCCGGAGAATGAATATAACCATGCATGGCAAACCAATCTTTTGGGAAAGGATAATCTTTTACGCCGTTAAGTTTGGCCGATGAAATGGTTACTACGCCATCATCGGAGGCAAACTCCTTTTGTGATGTTGCCCAGGTATGAAACCAGCTGTCGGGAGGGTAAAAAGGAGAGCGTTTGCGAATGCCGTAAATCAATGCATACTGTACGTTTTTATCGAGATGCCGGCCTTCGCTTTCGCCCCGGTTCAACTCCTCAAAAAACTTGCTGTTGCTGTTAAGCTGGGCGTTGGCAATTTCGTGGTAGCCTGTACTTTTCGATGCCATATAACCGATAAGTTCATCAATCCACGAAGCTCCGTGGTTGGGCGTTCCCACCATAATCAGTTTGCGGACATCGTTTAAAATAACAGGCTTTTTAAAACGCTGTGCTTTAAGTTCATCGCGTGACAGTTTTACATCGTAGGGAATCCAGATAGCGGCCTTTTTGCCATATTTTGCCATGTTGCTGATGTAATAACGGCTGATTAATCCGCCCATGCTGTGCGCCACAATATCAACCCGTTTTTGCAGGAAATGATTTTTTAGATATGCTTCGCGCACCTCCTGGATATACTTACCCAACTTTTCCGATTGCCGCTGAATGGTTGATTCGTCCACAGGCCCTTTGTAATACTCGCGAACAACTGGCTCGTATTTTCTGACGCGCAAATAATTGGCTAAATCGCCCCAGGTGGTTTCATCTCCGGTAAAACCATGGATAAGCATCACCGGCGGACGTGTAACAAAAATGGTGAAGGTGTAACTGCCCGGGTTTCCTTCCTCGTCTTCGTAGGTTATTGTTACCGGCACTTCGGCTACCCAAAGCATGGTAGAAATTCCGTTTTGGGTTGAGGTGTCAGGTTTCAGCGTAAGGTGTTTGGTAAGTTGGTCAGAGGTTAAGTAGGCAGGAGGGACATACTCCATTTCGCCGGTACCGTCTTCATCCAAAGCAAGGGCAAGGTTAAGCATGGTGTGCCCTACAAATTCACCAAGAGCGGGTTGTTTTGCAATTACCGTACGAGGCTCAATGCCGTTGGCTTTTACTTTGAGCTTAAGGGTGGTAAAGCCATCGGAAACAATACCAAAACTGTCGGTAACGGCCTGTCCCAGCTCTTTATTATAAATTTTTAAACCTATCTTTTTAAGTACTCGTACTATGTGTTCTGAGTAGGGTTTTTCTCCATCGCCAACGGTTTTTATGGTGAACGAACCCGTTGAGTCGGACAAAACAAAACTATCAACACCCCTGAAACTGATTTTGGCTCCTTTTACGGGCAGGCTGTCGGCATCCAGAATTACTCCCTTAAGCGAAAATTCGGATGCTTCAAGCGAGCGTTTTGACAGAGCGCCTGAAGTGGATACATAACCGGGAGCTGAGATTTCATAAACTACCTGGTCGCCTTTTTTATTATCTTCGGAACCCTCTCCGCAATAAAGTGCATCCCAGTTGGGTTTTCCGTTAGGTAGAAGACGATAGTTGTTAAGGCATATCGAAACTATTTGACTTTCGAAACAGCGATAAGTTGTACTGGTATTTCGGCCATGCTCCCTGTTGCTGTGAGATTCGGGGTTTTTACAATGCTTTAACGCTTCCTCCCTGGTGGGATACTCACCCTGCAAAACAGTTGCTCTGTATTTTAGTTCTGAGTAAGGTCCTTCAACTATGTTAATAGGGCCAGACAGTGTCTTGTATTTGTCGGTATTCCATAAATTTACATTATAACTATACGGATATCTGTCCTCATCCCAACCAAATTCCAAAGGGATGTTTTTTTGCGCTTCGGCCTTTTCAGATTCAGACATGTCGGAGTAAAAAATTCCTTTTGCCATATCCATATTCTCATGAGTATAATCAACTCCGGGGTTGCCATCAACACTTATCAAACACTGTTTCAGGTTGCTCATATCGGAAAAAGGAACAGAATTATCTATATAGTCAGGCATGGCAGTAAACGACCCGTCTGGTTTTTGGTAAAGTAACTTATTTTTTTCAGGAGAAAAAGCTACTTTCAACATTTTTGTTGAGGTCAATTTCTTTCCGGTTTTTTCTTCACATTTTATGGTAACAATATGTTGTCCCTGCGGCAGAGGTACACCAAGAAAAACCGGAACATTCCAATAGATTCCTGAAACAAAATTACCGTCAAAACGATAAGGGTCAATGTAAATGTCTTTAGATTTTTGTAATGTTCCGTTATCACCTACATAATAATATTGCGTATTCTTTTTCCCCGATTTATCATCTTCAAAAGTACGGCTTACAACTGGCTTTCCTTTTTCATCTAAAAAAGGTCCCGAATAACCTGAAACATCAAGTTTGTGCACTTCTCCCTTTTGTTGCTGCCCATTATAAACCAATAGCCAATTGTAAGCGTCTATACCGTGTTGTTTTTGAAACGATAGATTTTGCAAGCGATAATAAATATCCTTGTCAAGGTTATGAACCATGTAGCTATTAAAGCTGATGTTTTTTATGGCTTCTAAGCTCCTGTACCCGGGTTTAAAGCTGATTTGACGGTATCTAAAGTCCTTACTGTATTTAGGTCTCTGCTCCCTGTATATTCTAATCTGCGGGAACTGATTGTTAAAGTAACAAACAAAAAAACGTTTGTCAATAATAGTTGCCGGAGTGGTAAGCGTGGCATATCCCTTTTTGTTGGTAATTATTTCGTCAATTTTTTTGCCGGTTTCATTAAAAATAGCAATCTTACGAATGGTATCTGTTTTGATAAGATAGTTAAATGGCAGATGCAGCTTATCCGGTAGATCGCAATAATATTGGCCGTTTTTTTCTGAGATGGTGAAGTTTTCAATTTCGGAGCCCAAGTACAGCAATTTATAACTGGCAGGCATAAAATATTTAAAATCAAGGGTGTCTTTAAATACATTGGCTATGTACCCCACATGTCTTACAGAGCCGGTTGTTAAAACGACATCAAAATTTTCAGGTTTTAATCCCTCTGCCGGAGAACCGTCAAGATAGGTAATGAGCCTTTTTGTTTCAAAGAATGTAGGCTTTTGTGATTGTGCATTTTGGGCTTGCAGGATGGCTGGTAAAATAAAAATAAGTCCGGTTAAAATCAATTTGGCTGAAAATGAACTTTTCATAACGCAACTTGTTAAAGGGTTGGAAAGTCAAAGTTAACAAAAAATAGTGACAGGGTGTACTTGTTGCGTTACCTTCCGGCTATTTTGTTTGGTAATTTGGTTTTCATCTTCTCTCCCCCGGGGTTTAGTCCGGGGGAACACAATTGTTTGATTACTCAAGTGTTCGAGTGTTACATTTTGCGGTAAGGGCAGGATAGTGCCCGGGAGGTCCCTCGGCTTCCTGCCCGAATGAATTCGTTCAGGCGGGCACTCGGGATGACCCCCTTTTACCTTGGGGAGAGGGTTGGAAGTCAAGCCCCCGGTGTCTAACGAGTAACTATACCGAGGGTTTGACTTGTGCCCACCCCTTTACTTTTTAACAAGTTCTTCCCTAATCATGGTATGTCCGCATTGGGGGCATTTTAAAGTGGTGCATTTAACGCCCTGTTGATGCGGCTGTTTGTATCCGCATTTGGTACAAACGCAAAAACCACCTGTGCCAAAGCCACCTCCGTTGTTGCGGCCATGGCCACCACCACGACCCAACCCCTTCCCGGGACCGCTGCCGTCTCTGTTTCCAAATATTGCCATTATATTAATTTTAAATCAACACGCAAATATAATGAACATATGTTCATAACGCAAGAAAATGACAAAAAAGTTTTATTTTTAAAGTGACACCCTAAGCTTGTTCGGTTTTGTCCACAGAAAATACGAGTGGGTTTCTTTAGCTGGAAATATTGTAATTATTTAGCAGCTAATTCTGTAATAAAGTTGCTGCCCTCAAAGGTAGTAGAAAGTTCGTTGAAAATATTTTTATCGTTCTTTCT
>JALVAQ010000372.1 GCA_027011095.1 Bacteroidales bacterium | reverse complement strand
CTATATGTTCAATAATAGAGTTAAGCAATCATTATAAATAGAAAATTATGAGAACAAATAATATTTTACCATTTGAAGCTACGCACCCCGGAGTTTTGATTGGTGATGAATTAGAAATTAGAAAAGAGATTACACAAAAAGACCTCGCTAAAGAAATGGGGGTTAAACCCTCCTTTTTAAATGAAATAATTAAAGGCAAAAGGCCGCTCACGGCTGATAATGCAGTTATTTTAGAAAGTATTTTAGGAATACCGGCCAACTACTGGATGCGATTTCAGGCTCAATATGAAATTGATAAAGCAAGAATTAAAGAAAAAAACATTGAACGAATTAAAAATATTGAAACATGGAAAATAATTAAAGAGCTTGTTCCGGTCAAATATTTCAAAAAACTAAAATATCTAACGGATTCTATTGATAAAGATATTAAAATTATATTGAACATATACAATGTATCGGGCATTGACGAATTAATCAGTTCATCTGCAAGAAAAAAGTCTGCTTACTACAGGAAGTCATCAAAACTTCAAATTGATGAAAAAAATATGTTCGCGTGGAGTTCAATTGCAATTTACGAAGCAAGTCAACAAAAAGTTAATCGTTTTATTCCGGACAATATAGATCAGTTGTGTATTCAATTAAATGATGTTTTCTATAAAAACGAACACACTTTACTCAACACAAAAAAAGTGCTTAACCAATTTGGGATTAAGTTTGTTACAATACAAAAATTTGAAAAAACCCCCATTGACGGTTTTTCGTTTTGGCTGGGCAATAATCCGGCAATAGCAATGACCCTAAGGCATAATAGGATTGATAATTTTGCATTTACACTAATGCATGAAATCGGCCATATTGCACTCCATTTATCAAAAAACAAAAATGCAGAATTTATTGACTTAAACAAGAGCAACAAAAAAGATATAGTTGAAAAGGAAGCGGATTATTTTGCACAAACAAGATTAATCTCAAAAGAAATTTGGAATGAAATTATAACGAAACACATTCCTTTAAACGACAACAAACTATTTGCGTTGGGAAAACAATTTGGAATAAACCCTGCAATACTATTGGGAAGAATAAATCACGAAATCAATAATTACGCTATTAAAACAAAAATTGACAAAAGATTAAAATAAACCTTTTAAACAAACTTCTCAATCAGCTCCACCAGGCGGCTTGAGTAGCCCATTTCGTTGTCGTACCAGGCAACTACTTTTACCAATTTATTTTTGTCGCCAAGTACCGCGGTTAAGTTGGCATCAAACACGGCTGAATGGGTATTACCGATAACATCCATCGAAACAATGGGGTCTTCGGTATATTGCAAAATGCCTTTTAACCGGCCTTGGGCAGCCTTTTTAAAAGCAGCATTAATCTCTTCAACGCTGGTAGATTTACGCAGAGTACAGGTAAGGTCGGTAAGCGAACCGTCAGGAACCGGAACCCGGATGCCGGCACCCCCGAGATTGTTTTCAAGATGAGGAAAAATTTTTGTGGAGGCTTTGGCAGCACCGGTGGTAGTTGGAACAATAGAGTATGCTGCCGCTCTGCCCCTGCGCCAATCTTTGTGCGGGCCGTCAACCAGATTTTGGTCTTTGGTGTAACTGTGAACGGTGGTCATAAACCCCTTTTCGATGCCCCAAAGTTCGTCTAAAATCAAAATTAACGGGGCCACGTTGTTGGTGGTACACGATGCATTGGAAATAATAACATCGTTTTTATCAATAATATGGTCGTTTACACCGAGCACCACATATTTTACATCATCACGTTCACCTTTGGCAGGAGCCGATATAATAACTTTTCGAGCGCCCGACAACTCCACATGCTTAATAGCATCATCGCGATTAACAAACTGC
>JALVAQ010000371.1 GCA_027011095.1 Bacteroidales bacterium | reverse complement strand
CCTTCGGGGATTTAACACAGGGTTTTTTTAAGATTATTAGCAACTTTGACAAAGTCCCAGACAACAAAATCCGACAATACTCTATCGGTTCTATAATGGTGTTAGCACATCAAAATAGGAATTAGCCCCGGCCTGCCATTGTTGATAACTTCCCAAATCAACTCTTTTTGTAAAAAGTAAAATTTGTACTTTTGTGTTAATCACATTACAAATAGTTATATAATTGAACAACAATGGGTAAGACCATCGCAATAACCAATCAAAAGGGAGGTGTTGGTAAAACAACCACCGCCATTAACCTTGCTGCAAGCCTCGCAGTGTTAGAATATAAAACCCTTCTTGTGGATGCCGACCCTCAGGCAAATGCCACTTCCGGTATCGGATTTGATCCTAAAAACATCAAATCGAGCATCTACGAAGTAATTGTTGACGGGGTGGATGCCGATAGTGTTATTTTGCAAACCGCAACCCCCAACCTCGATTTAATCCCTGCCCATATCGATCTTGTGGGTGCCGAAATTGAAATTATAAATATGCCCGGCCGCGAATCGATGATGCGTAAAGCTCTTGACACCGTTAAAGGTGAATATGATTTTGTATTAATCGATTGTTCACCCTCTTTGGGATTGCTTACCGTAAATGCGCTTACGGCTGCCGATTCGGTTATTATTCCGGTACAATGCGAGTATTTTGCACTTGAGGGATTGGGCAAACTACTAAACACCATAAAAATTGTTCAGTCGCAGCTTAACTCCGATTTGGATATTGAAGGCATCCTGCTTACCATGTTTGATACCCGGTTAAGACTCTCCCGTCAGGTGGTTCAAGAGGTGAAAACACATTTTCAGCAGATGGTTTTCGATACAATTATAAACAGGAATACCAAATTGGGAGAGGCCCCCAGTTTTGGTACTTCTATTATTATGCACGATGCCGATAGTACCGGAGCCATTAATTATTTGAACCTTGCACGAGAAATTTTGCAGAAAAATAATCTCACGGTATTAAAAAATAGTGAAAAAGAGATAAAGCCCAATGAGTAAAAAAAGGAATACACAAGCGTTAGGAAGAGGACTTGATGCCATTTTAAAAAGTCCGGAAACAGATATTACTGCCGGTGATATTTCAGGTAACTTTGTGGCCGGAGCCATTGCCGAAATAGAAATTGCCAAAATTGAAGCCAACCCTTTTCAGCCCCGGACAGATTTTGATGAAATGATGCTGCGCGAGCTTTCCGAGTCGATTAAAGCACAAGGAGTTATACAGCCCGTTACCATTCGCAAACTGGGCTACGACAAATATCAGTTGATTGCAGGTGAACGCAGGTTTCGTGCCTCTAAAATGGCCGGGTTAAAAAAAATTCCTGCTTTTATTCGCGTGGCCAACGATGAGCAGATGCTCGAAATGGCTCTTATCGAAAACATTCACCGTCAGGATTTAAATGCCATTGAAGTGGCCATCAGCTATCAACGACTGATGGATGAACTGAAACTCACCCATGAACAACTTTCGGAAAAAGTAGGAAAAAACCGCTCTACCATTACCAATTTTATCCGATTGCTTAAATTACCGCCAACGGTTCAGGTTTCTCTTCGGGACGGGCACATTTCAATGGGACATGCCAGGGCCATGTTATCGTTGGAGGACGAAGCTCAGCAGAACAGAATTCTTAAAATGATTATTCATAAGGGTTTAAGTGTTCGCCAGGTAGAGGCAATGGTACGCGAAATTGTCAGCCCGCCGGTTAATGAGAAAAGTTCGGGTTCAAACAAAATTCCAGAAAAATACCGTCATATTCCCGATGAACTGAGTAAGGTTTACGGAACCAAAGTTAATTTTAAACGCAATAATAAGGGCAAAGGAAACTTCGTTATCAATTTCAAAAGTGATGATGAGCTTGAGCGCATCCTGTCGCTGCTAAAAAAATAGTTCCAAATGTTTAACCACGGTAAAAGACTGATACCGCTTGTTTTAGCTTCCTTGCTTTTGCTGTGCGGAGTGGTGCTGCCTGTTAATGCAATGGCTCAAAAAAACAGTTCCGACACACTCTATCTCGAACACTCTCCCAAAAAGGCAACGCTGTGGGCCATTCTTCCAGGCGCCGGCCAAATCTATAATAAAAAATATTGGAAACTTCCCGTTGTTTATGCCGGATTTGGCGTAATCGGCTATTTTGCCGTCACAAATCGTAATGAATACTTAAAATACCATGATGCATACATTTGCAGCGCCACCCTTGGTAACGAATGTGAAAATCCCCTCGCTCAAAAGTATAGTACTGATGATTTAAAAACCATTCGTGATTATTACCGCCGTAATACCGAGTTGTCATTTATTGTAGGAGCTGCCTGGTACATCTTGCAAATGGTTGATGCTGTGGTGGATGCGCATCTTTATTACTGGAACGTGAGCGAAGATTTATCGCTTAAGGTTGAACCGGCTTTGACTCCGGTTTACGGAATGCCTTCCAAAATACCCTTAAAAAACATGCCTGTAAATGGTGTTAAGATTACCGTAAACTTTTAATAGTCAAGCTTTTTGATGTAATGTGATTTTTAAAATCATTTTAACGCGTATGCAGTTGAATAAATAAAAACATTATGAATAAATTAAGGATTATCCTTTCGGGATATGGAAAAATGGGGAGAGAGGTAGAAAAAATAGCGCTTTCGCGAAACCACACTATTGTCGCCAAATTAGACAACAAAAACGACTGGGAACAGTTTTCCGAAACAGGTGCCAAAGCCGATGTGGTAATTGACTTTAGTATGCCCTCGGCAGCGCTTGATGTGTTTACTGCCTGTTTTGACCTGAGAATCCCTTTGGTAACCGGCACTACGGGCTGGTACAAACAAATGGATGATGTAAAAAAAATGGTATCGGAAAAACAGGCTTCATTTTTTTATGCACCCAATTTTAGCATTGGGGTAAACCTCTTTTTTTCTGTTAACCGCAAACTTGCTGCGCTGATAAATTCTGTGGGAGGATACAATGTTTCCATTACCGAAACCCATCATATTCATAAGCTGGACGCACCCAGCGGCACAGCCATTCAGGCAGCCAACGATATTATTGACGAAACGGATAACCTGACTGACTGGATTTTGAATAACCATGAATCCGGAAAACTACCGGTTTATTCCATACGCGAAGGGGAGGTTACAGGTACCCATGAAATATTATGGCAATCGGATGCAGACGAAATTACATTAAAACATACTGCTAAAAACCGTTCAGGTTTTGCACTGGGAGCAGTAATGGCTGCTGAATTCATCCAAGGTAAGAAGGGTGTTTTTACCATGAAAGATATGCTGAAGTTATAGCTTGCGTTGAAGTTGTTTAATAACTTAACCTTTTTAGTAAAATCCTCGGTGTTCAACGGGTAACGATACCGGGGGCTTGACTTTATGTTGAAAAGTAAGCTCATCAACCTTTCCAAGCGCCACCGCATATGTATGTTACAACTCTCAGGGCTGAACCCCGGGGGAAGAGAGGATATAATCAAAATCTATCTCCACTCCTCCAATAGCTATCGTAGAGGTTCATCCCGGAGCTATAAAAAACAATTTGGATTTTAACACAGTATCTTTAAGGACTCCGCCCGCAAGGCCTGCTTGCCAGCCCGCGGCAGGCTTTGGCCTGAAAGATTTTAGCCGTAAAAACTCACTAAATTACAAGTCACCAATCACATCAAAAAACTCGGGATACGATTTATTGATTGCCTGCGGGTTGGTTACCCGGATGGTACCTGCATCACAAAACAGATTCATTACTCCGCCGGCCATGGCAATACGATGATCGTTGTGTGAGTCAACGGTGCAGGGCAATGGATTTGAGCCGGTAATGTACATCCTGTCATCCTTTAGCCTGATGGCGATACCCATTTTTGCAAACTCCTGTTTAATGGTTTCAGCCCGATTACTCTCCTTGTGCACCAGGCGCGATACCCCTTTGATGACAGAGGTTCCGGTACATTGCGAAGCAAGGCAGGCAAGGGGAGGGAAGAGGTCGGGAGAGTGGGTGGCATCAAACTCAAAGGCATCTAATTTTTTTTGTTTTACAATAACGGAATTACCGGTTTGTTCAATTTCAGCACCGGATTTTTTTAAGGCAGCAATAATTTTACGATCTGCCTGCTTTGAATCACCCTTTAAGTTACGGACTTCAACACCACCCTTCACAGCACCAATTATCAATAAAAACGATGCTGCACTCCAGTCACCTTCAATGTTATATGTTTTCGCGCTATATTGCTGATTACCTTTGATGTGAAAAACCTGATATTGCTCGTTAATAACATCTACACCAAAATGCTCCATAATCGAAAGGGTCATATCAATGTATGGTATCGATTTTAGGTTATCAACCAAAATGGTCGAATCGCCTTTTAAAAGGGGCAGCGCCATAAGCAGACCTGTAAGCAGTTGTGAACTTACGGAACCATCAACATGTACTATTCCCGGTTTTAACCCTCCTTTAATGGTTAGGGGCAAAAATCCGTTGGAGGTGGTTACCCCGGCGTCAAGCTGATTAAGGGCATCGGCAATAAAACCTGCCGGACGTTTTAACAACGACCCTTCGCCGGTAAAAATAATTTCGTGGTTGGCCAGTGCCAACACCGGACTGAACATTCGAATACTTAATCCTGCTTCGCCGGCGCAAAACCGGTTTTTTGATGTAATTGATAGTCCTTTTGACTCAATGTGCAGGTTATTATCTTCTTCAACCAACTCGGCACCAAGCCCTCTGGCAATATGGGCAGCTGCTTTACTGTCGTTGCACCACGAAATATTTTTTAGCACCGAGGTTCCTTTGGCGAGGGCAGCAATGGCGATGGCTCGCTGCAAATAACTTTTTGAAGCGGGTGCCACCATTTTATGTAAGCAGGTTTTTGTCATGACTATTTAACACCCTGTTTTTTCATCACTTCGGTTTGATGATTTATGGATTCCTGATGGATAGCCTTAAAAATTCTGTTGATGGCAAGCCTGCTGATACCCTTTTCCCTGCCCTTTTTAATCATGCTGTAAATAATCTCTTCCCAACGCTTGTTTTGCAGGATGTTGAGGTTGTTTTTCTTTTTGTAAACACCAATTTTTTCAGCAATTTTCATCCGTTGTTCGAGTGTTACCAGTAACTGCTCATCAAGAATATTGATTTTGCTTCGGAGTTCTTCCAGTTCGCTTAGTACTTTTTGATCGTTGGTCATTGGTTTTCTGATAACCAGTTTGTCAATTACCTCACTCAGCTCCTGCGGTGTAATCTGCTGCCGGGCATCGCTCAATGCTGACTTCGGATTGAGGTGTGTTTCAATCATCAAACCTTCAAAATTCAGATCCATGGCCTGTTGCGAAAGGTCAAATATCAGTTCCGATTTTCCACCAATGTGGCTGGGGTCGTTTAAAATGGGGATTTCCGGGATTCTTGATTTCAATTCAATGGGGATTTGCCATTGAGGCAGGTTGCGATACATGGTTTTTTCGTAGTTTGAAAACCCGCGATGAATGGCGCCTACACGGGTGATGCCGGCATTGTAGATGCGTTCGATGGCGCCTATCCATAAATCGAGGTCGGGGGTAATGGGATTTTTTACAAAAACCGGAATATCAACACCTTTTAAGGCATCGGCAATCTCTTGCATGGCAAAAGGGTTGGCCGATGTGCGGGCACCTATCCATAAAATATCAATGCCAAATTTCAACGCCTCGTAAACATGTGTGCTGTTGGCCACTTCGGTACACACCGGTAGCCGTGTTTCTTGTTTTACGCTTCTGAGCCAGGCCAATCCTCGTGACCCTACTCCCTCAAAGGCATTGGGACGCGTTCGGGGCTTCCATATTCCGGCTCTAAAAACATCCACCTTGTTGTTTTTGGCCAGCTCGTGTGCAGTTTGCAAAACCTGTTCCTCCGATTCGGCGCTGCAAGGGCCGGCAATCAGCATGGGTCTTTTTACATCCTGTTTCAGCCCCCAGTCGTTTAACTTTTTTATATCCATCTTTATCATGGTTTACAATATTTTTTGAATGTGATTGGCATGGGTAATCAGCTCAGTTAGCTTTTCATCGTCATTATTTTGAATGGCCGTCTTAAAAGCCTGCAACTTATCCATGTAAGTATCAATAACTTCTAATATATAGGTTGAGTTTTGTTCAAAAACCGGAACCCACATCTCCGCCGAACTTTTTGCAAGGCGTACTGTTGAAGCAAATCCACCGCTGGCAAGGTTTAATATCCGTTTTTCATTGTGCTCCTTTTCAAGTACAGCCAACGAAAGTACAAACGATGAGATATGCGACATGTGCGAAACGTAAGCGGCACTTACATCATGCTGCTTTGAGTTCATGTAGATAAGCTTCATGTTTAGCGTGTCGTACATCTTTTTTATGACTTTGAGTGCCGGTTTGCTGCTCAGTTCTTTATCGCAGATAATGGCATTTTTGTAGTCGAACAGGCGGCTGACTGCTGCCATTGGCCCTGAGTACTCCGTGCCGGCCATGGGGTGCGAAGCTACATACTGGCTCCGGTTGGGATGACTCTCAACCAGCTTGCATATTCCTGCTTTGGTTGATCCGGCATCGGTAATAACCTTTGATGTTCCTTCGGTTAAATCTAATATTAAAGGTAAAAGTTTTTGAATGGCATCAATGGGGGTGGCAATAATGATTAAGTCGGCCTTTTCAACTGCTGATTCAAGCATATCCACCTCATCAACTATCTTGCTTAGTAATGCTACATTTTGATGATTCAGGTTGTTGTCAACTCCGATAATCTTATGGGCAAAGCCTCTGTTTTTTAAATCTAACGC
>JALVAQ010000370.1 GCA_027011095.1 Bacteroidales bacterium | reverse complement strand
AATTATACCCTTTGTGATAAATATTAATTATAAAAATCTTTTTATCCGATTAATAACTATGATTTTCAAAAACATCAAAATAGGCATTTTGGGCAACTTCAACCCGAACTTCCGGATTTTCAATCATAAACTTAATAGCTGCCCTCCATGCATCAACATTATTTGCCGCTAAAATACCATTGTGTTTATTTTTAACTACCTGCCTGTATATTTCGTTATCAGAATATATAGCCGGCAATCCGACAGCTGAATAATCGAGATATTTAATGTACGACTTGTATTTATTAAAGTCGTTATCTTTAAGCGGGCAAACCGCAAAATCAAAATCAGCGGCAATTTTAAGGAACCACCTGACAAAATCGGGGTAAATTACCGAAGGCGGATGAATTTTATCAAAAGCATCCTCATTTCCTTTAAATCCGCCTATTACAGCAAAATGAATATTGTATTTTTCTTTTAGCTTTTTAATAGCCGGAAGAATCATTTTTAAGTCGTTATAATGGGAAAATGTTCCCATATATAAAATTTTTAGTGTTTTGCGCTGTTTGTTTTTGGATGCAAAAAAATTAGCTTGCTTTTTTTCTGAAAACCATAACTGCCGATTTAGTTTGTTGGGTTTAATGATGATATCGTTTCTGTGTGTTACTTTTGATAAATATTGAAGCAAGGGGTTTGTTGAAGTTGTTACCGTGCTGAATTGTTTTATCATCAGTTTTAAATCATCGCTTTGTTTTTTTGAAAGCAGGTTTTCTTCGGCGGTTAAAAACAAGTTATCGTCAATATCGTAACGGGTTTTAACATTATATACCCGTTGTAACTTTTCCAGTTCATAATGAACGTTTAGCACGTTAAGCCGGTTGCAATATAATTCGCGAAAAACATAAGGCAATATATTCATGTTATTTTTGAGAATAGTTGCCGATAGTTCCAATCTGTTTTTTAATTTGCTTAATGGCAACAGGAGCCTGATATACGAAGAGCCTCTGTAATTAATATTGTCATTTAATGTTTCCAATAACAATCCTGTATTTGTTTCTAACGTTGTTTTGTGACTTTTATCGGTTGCCGATAAAAAGTATTCTCGTGCAAGGTTTATAAACTCATTCTTTTCCATCACCTTGCAAGCGTCCGAAATTCTTTTTGAAGTATATCGGCTTTTAAGCACCGTGCCACCTGATTTTGACAGCTCATTTCGTTTTTTAGTTCCAAAACTCTTTGATTTTGCATGATAAACATAGGTGTTAATGGCAATGGCAAGCTGGAACCCCGCATTTTGTGCCCTCAAAGAGTAGTCATCCTCTTCTCCATAGCCAAGTGGAAAAGCCTCTTCATCAAAATAGCCGATGGTATCGATTACCTCTTTCTTTACGGTGTAACAAAAACCGTTGATTAACGGAACTTTAGGATATGATGCAAATGAAAATGAGCTACATATATTATCAGCATCTTCTACTGAAACCCCCTTGGGAAGTTCATTTATTTTAAAGCTGGTTTCTGCTCGTAAAACGGGAATTGTCTGCCAGCTTGCCGCATTGGATAACGGCCCTATTATACCAATCTGTTTTGAAGATTCGCCACATGCCACTATTTTGTTTATCCAGTTGGAAGGTACAATAGTATCACTGTTTAAAACTATTTTATAATCTGCTTGGGAAACGCGTAACCCCCTGTTTATTGATTTGGTATAACCAATATTCTTACTGTTTTCAATTAATACAACATTTTTGTGCGGTTTCTTTATCTCTTTTAAATAGGCTCCGGTTTCCCGGTTTGAATAATCGTTGACAATTATTAATTTGATTTTATCGTTTTTAATAGTTGGTAATATGCTATTTATGCAGTTTTTCACATCAGCCAAAGCATTAT
>JALVAQ010000369.1 GCA_027011095.1 Bacteroidales bacterium | reverse complement strand
ATTAGCCAGTTTAGTTAACCGGACAAAAGGTTTTAAGAAACTACGCTCCTACGCTATAAACTTTTTGTTAATTTTGCGCTTTTATAAAATGTATCAAAAATTTATCCTATGAATGACAAGTGGGGACTGTTTCAAAAATTTTTAATAACCCAGGAGCAGCAAATTTCGCTTCAGGATTTTTTATTGAACGCCATCGTGTTACTTGTGTTGGCTGTTGTTTTGGAGTTTACCTATATTAAATGTGCCAAAACCATTTCAAACCGAAAGCAATTTTCGGCCAACTTTTTACTTATCTCATTTACAACCATGCTTATCATATCCATTGTTAAGTCATCGTTGGCACTGTCGTTGGGATTGGTTGGAGCATTGTCGATTGTACGTTTCAGGGCAGCCATTAAGGAGCCTGAAGAGCTGGCATATCTCTTTTTTGCCATTTCGGTGGGACTGGGCCTTGGTGCCAATCAAACAATGGTGGTACTGGAGGCTTTTATAATTGGCATGGTATTTATTTGGGGACGATTCTTTATAAAGGGTAAATCAACCTGGCAAAATCTCTATCTGAACGTTTCAGGAAATCCTTCGGAGGTTGACTTAAATAAAATTACCGACACGGTAAAAGCTGTTTTTGGCAAGTATCAATTAAAAAGATACGATGAAAACGGAAAAGCCATTGAAGTTTCGTTTGTTATCAATTCGCCCAGGCCGGAACTTCTTCAGGATTTTAAATCAAAAATTAATTCCCTTTCCAAAGATATCAGGGTTTCGTTTGTCGAAAGCAAATCTTTCTAACGTCAGTTATGTTTTTTCCTCCTTTTAATCAGGATATTAGCCGTTACGAGCGAAAGTTTGTGGTGTCGGATATGCACTACTCCGGCATTTTGCAGGCCGTGCGTAATCACCCTTCGGCATTCGGTGTTATTTATCACCCGCGATACATTAACAACATCTACTTCGACTCGAACGATCTTGATTTTTTTTACGACAATGTTTCAGGCAGGGGAAGTCGTAAAAAAGCACGCATCCGCTGGTATGGCGATTTGGAGGGAAACATTGACAAACCCGTGCTTGAGTTTAAAGTACGTGAAGGGTATTTGGGAAACAAGCTTTCGTTTCCGTTAAAACCCTTTGTGCTTGACGATACTTTTAACACGGAAGTGCTTAAGCGCGTTTTTGCCGATTCGGAATTGCCCGATTGGGCGTTTGAAGTAATGCAGCACCTAAACCCATCGCTGTTAAACAGATATAGCAGAGAGTATTTTGTTTCGTTTGACGAAAAGTTCAGGCTTACCATCGACAGCGATTTGTCCTATCATGCCATTGAGCCTGTACACAACAGCTTTTTAAGAAGTTATCGTGGCGAAGATTTTATTGTTGAGGTAAAATATGATTTTATAAACGATAAAGATGCGCCCTTTGTCACTGCCAACCTGCCTTTCAGACTTACCAAAAGTTCAAAATATGTAAATGGTATGGAGTTGTTGTACCCGCAACTGATGTAAGCAAATCAGCCAAGCATCTCCCGCACAATGGTCGATATGGTTTTGTTGTCTGCCTTGCCGGCCAATTGCCTGGTGGCCATGCCCATTACCCTTCCCATATCTTTCATGGTGGAAGCACCGGTTTCGGTAATAATGTTGCTTATTAAAGCTTTAACCTCTTCTATCGGCATCTGCTCGGGCAAATATTTTTCAATAATGGAAGCCTGATATTCCTCTTCTTCGGCAAGCTCGGCACGATTTTGTTCGCGGTACAACAAAGCCGATTCTTTGCGCTGTTTTACCAGTTTTTGTAACAGCTTAAGTTCAACGGTATCCGGAATTTCGCCATCGGCAACATCCCTGCCGGTTTTTTCGAGCAGCAAGGCGGCTTTAATGGCTCTTAATGCTTCCAGTTTCCGTTTGTCTTTGGCTTTCATGGCCTCTTTTAAATCGTTGTTTATTAATTTTTCAAGTTCCATAACAGTTGTTTTTTCTTTAATTGCCAAAAGTAATAATAATACGTTCCGGTTATTTTGAAAGATTGTATTAATCTGTTTAAAAAGCCCCATAAAAAAACCGCCATTCTACAGAACAGCGGTTTAAGATTTCATCTGATTTTTTCATCAGTTTAACAGAACATTGGTGGTTCCCAATTTGGTTTTAAAAACCGTAAGGGCAGCGGCATAGGCCATAATAAATGCTATGGATTCGCCCGAAGGCCTGTATGCGTTAGTTCCCTTTCTTACTTTTGGGGTTGTGTTTTTGCTCTGAAATTTTTTAAGCGTAAAGGATTTGTGCATAGGCAAATATTAAATTAATAAACTTATCATAAAGCAAACGGCCATATAATATCAATTATTATACAGCCGTTAAAAAAAATTACGAAGAAGCTGTTTTGCTCCTGAAAACCAGCACTATTATGAAGTTAGCACAAGGTTTTTTTCTTCAATCATTTTCCTGATATTTATCAAAGCATAACGCATCCTGCCAAGTGCCGTGTTAATACTTACATTGGTTTGATCGGCAATCTCTTTAAAGCTCAATCCGGCATAACACCGCAGGTAAAGCACTTCACGCTGGTCATCGGCAAGGTTTTCCATCAGGTTTTTTACATCTTTATAAATCTGACTCATAACCATTTTGTCTTCCACCGACTGGTCGGCAATAAAAAGGTTGTCAAACACATCCGATTCGTCATACCGGTTATCAACAAAGGAAACCTTTTTCGACTTACGAAAATGGTCGATTACCAAATTGTGCGCAATCCGCATAATCCACTGTACAAACTTACCTTCGTCGTTGTAACGTCCACTTTTTAGCGTGTTTATCACCTTAATAAAGGTTTCCTGAAAAATATCATCGGCAAGTTGCTTGTCTTTTACAAGCATAAAGATATAAGAGAATAACCGATTTTCGTATTTCTTAATTAATTTTTGGAGGCTTGACAGGTTACCTTCAAGATAACTTCTGATCAATTCCTTTTCCAAGGTTGAATCAGTGTTTTTCATATCGTACTATGTTAATGATTGGTTACAAAGTAGATATTCTCTCGATAGGTGTCCTCCTTTATTTAATGGTTGGTAAAAATTGTTGTTTTAACAATGCAAATATATGTTAAAATTATTCTGATGCAAATATATTTCTAATTTTGTTCAATATTTTTTTTGAATAAATGATCTACGACATATCAGGGGTTAGCCCCAAACATTACATAATTGTAAACAAGGCCAGGGTTAACAACCTGAAAAATTTATCGGTTGCCATACCGAAAAAAAAACTGATTGTTATTACCGGTTTATCGGGTTCGGGAAAATCGTCATTGGCTTTCGACACGCTTTATGCCGAGGGTCAGCGGCGTTACGTGGAAAGCTTAAGCTCGTACGCAAGGCAGTTTTTAGGCCGCATGGACAAACCAGAAGTTGACTCCATAACAGGCATTGCTCCGGCCATTGCCATTGAGCAAAAAGTTAAAACACACAACCCGCGCTCAACGGTTGGTACCTCCACCGAAGTTTACGAATACATAAAACTGCTTTTTGCCCGCATTGGCAAAACCTATTCGCCCGTTTCAAACAGAATTGTAAAACGAGATTCGGTAACCGATGTTACCGAATTTATTTTGAAATTGGCTGATCAGTCACTTGTGTTTATTTATGCCCCTTTGGTGGTATCGGCTGAGCGTGACCTGAAACAACAACTGCAAATACTACTGCAACAAGGCTTTAGCCGTGTGAAGTATAAAAATAATATTCTTCGTATCGAAGAACTTTTGCAAAAAAAAGGCAAGCTTTTAAGAGACGATTGCAGGCTTGTAATCGACAGAATAAAGGTCGATCATAACGACCATGATCTGCCGGCACGCATCAGCGATTCGGTACAAACCGCTTTTTACGAAGGAAACGGTTACTGCGAAGTCAACTATCAGATAAACGGTAAGGAAGAAACCATAAACTTTTCCAATAAGTTTGAACTGGACGGAATTCGGTTTGAAGAACCATCCGTAAACATGTTTACCTTTAACAATCCATACGGCGCCTGCAAAACCTGTGGCGGTTTCGGTACGGTGATTGGCATTGACGAAAATCAGGTTATTCCCGACAAAAGTCTCTCGGTTTTCGAAGGTGCTGTTGCCTGCTGGAAAGGCGAAAAAATGGGAGAATATAAAAACCGGCTGATTAATACCGCCTATCTGTTTGATTTCCCCATACATAAACCCTATCAAGACCTTACTGAGGAACAAAAGGATTTGCTATGGACAGGGAACCAACATTTTGAAGGTATCAACGATTTTTTTAAAATGGTTGAAGAAAACAGCTATAAAATACAATACAGGGTAATGATGTCGCGTTATCGTGGAAAAACCAAATGTCCCGATTGCAAAGGCACCCGTCTGCGAAAAGATGCCACGTATGTTAAGGTGGCCGGCAGGTCCATTACCGATATTGTAAACATGGAGATAGAACAATCACTGAGTTTTTTTAAGGATATAACCCTTGATGACCACGACTATAAGATAGCCAAACGGCTGCTGTTGGAAATTACCAACCGGCTTCGGTTTTTACAGGATGTGGGGCTTGGTTATTTAACCATGAACCGTCTTTCGAATACCCTTTCCGGGGGTGAGTCGCAACGCATAAACCTTGCTACTTCGCTGGGCAGCAGCCTCGTGGGTTCCATGTATATTTTGGATGAACCCAGCATCGGACTTCACCCCAAAGATACCGACAGACTCATTACCGTTTTAAAAAGACTCAGGGACATTGGAAACTCCGTGATAATTGTTGAGCATGATGAGGAGATTATTAAGGCTTCTGACGAAATTATTGACATTGGCCCCGATGCCGGGGAGTACGGCGGTGAGCTGATTTTTCAGGGAACCTTTGAAGAGCTGAAAAACAGTGCCGACAGTTACACAGCCAAATACCTTACCCGTCGGCTTTCCATCCCTCTGCCATCACATCGCCGTAAATGGCACAACTTTATTGAAATATTGCGGGCATCGGAACACAACCTTAAAAATATTGATGTAAAAATTCCATTAAACGTATTAACGGTCATTACGGGTGTAAGCGGTTCGGGCAAATCAACGTTGGTAAAGGATATTTTGTTTCCGGCACTTAAAAAAAGGCTTGGCGGTTATGGCGAAAAAGCAGGAAGCTACGGCGAAATAAAAGGAGACCTCAATTCGGTAAAGGCACTGGAGTACATCGACCAAAACCCCATTGGCCGCTCCTCCCGTTCAAATCCGGCTACCTATTTAAAAGCTTATGACGATATCCGGCAACTGTTTGCATCCCAATCGCTGGCAAAGCTGAGAGGCTATAAACCGGGTACGTTTTCGTTTAACATACCCGGAGGGCGTTGCGAAAAATGTGAAGGTGAGGGAGTTATTAAGGTTGAGATGCAGTTTATGGCCGATATTTACCTTAAATGTGATGCCTGCCATGGCAAACGTTTTAAAGAGGAGGTTCAGGAAATAAAATACAAGGACAAAAGCATTGCCGATGTTTTGGAAATGTCGGTTAACGAAGCCATCGACTTTTTTAGTGCAGGAAAGCCCTCCTCCACCGAAAAGAAAATCATTAGCAAACTGGCACCTTTAAAAGAGACAGGGCTGGGTTACCTGCGGTTGGGGCAACCCTCCAATACGCTGTCGGGAGGAGAAGCGCAAAGGGTAAAACTGGCGTTCTTTTTATCCAAAGGCCAAGCCGAAAAACCAACCCTGTTTATTTTTGATGAACCTACCACAGGTTTGCATTTTCACGACATTCACAAGCTGTTGCATGCCCTCAACGCCCTTATCGAAAAAGGACACAGCGTAGTGGTTATTGAACACAATGCCGATATTATTAAATCTGCCGACTGGCTTATTGACCTGGGCCCCGATGGCGGCAAAAAAGGTGGAGAACTTATTTTTGAAGGCACTCCCGAAAACATTATAAAGTGTGAAAATTCTCATACCGGACATTATTTAAAAAATCATTTGTAACTTTTATTTTTTTATACAACTATTACCATTTTAAACTGTCATAAATACATCCAACACGAAATCTTGAAACTACACGGCAACCATATAAAACCATTTGCAACCATACTATTGTTGTTGATGGCTATTACACTTTATGCACAACCCGAAGCAGGTGCTACAAAAGCTGAGGGGTACGTACTTGACGATGTTACCGGACAACCGCTGCCCTTTGTCAACATCTATTTTTTAAATACTACCGTTGGAACCACTTCCGACTTAAATGGCAGATACAAAATTAAAACCCGCAAGCACAGCGACACGCTTGTTTTTTCCATGTTGGGCTATCACCCCACTAAAGTGTTTGTGGAAAAAGGAAAAAAATACCGTTTAATTATCCGGCTAAAAGAGGATACGCAGTTGTTGGATGAGGTGGTGATAAAACCCTCTGAAAATCCGGCACATATTATTTTGAGAAAAATAATTAAAAACAAGCGACGAAATAATCCCGAAAAATTCAAACGATTTAATTGTCAGACCTACACTGTTTTAAACGGAACACTTACCAATGTTACCAAAGATAACCTGAAACTTGTTATTCCACCGCCACTGGTTAAAACTTTGCCTGTTACCACCGACTCGTTAAAAAGGCCGGTGCTTCCCTTTTATCTTTCCGAAAAAATTGCCGACAACTTTATCGACAGAAAAAACAATGTGTCGCAAACAGTGGTGTTGACTAAAAAGACCAAAGGTATTGTTGGCCTTGAAGATATCGATATTGAAGGATATGACAATTCGCTTAGTGCCGAAATGAATTTTTATAAAAACTTTGTTGACTTGTTTGGCCACACTTTTTTAAGCCCGTTAGCCAAAAAC
>JALVAQ010000368.1 GCA_027011095.1 Bacteroidales bacterium | reverse complement strand
AATAACATGATATCCCATCGCAAAATTATTTGCTTTGCACACTCCCTCAAATTTTGATAATGCCTCAACTACTTTTGGATTATCAAATTCGCCCGGGACTCCTAAAGAACCACTTAAATCATAAGGCCCAATAATAACACCATCAACACCGGGTGTTGAAATAATTTCTTCAATGTTATTAACTGCATCAATGTGTTCTATTTGAGCTATAATTACGGAAGAATCACTCAACCACTTTTTATAATCTTCGAAGCCCATATTTAAACCGAATTTTTGAGCACGGTAAAGGCCTACCCCGCGCTTACCTTCCGGCGGGTATTTTACATACTCAACAGCTTTTCTTGCATCTTTGGCATTGTTAATCATCGGGACAATAACACCATCAGCTCCGGCATCCAGCACCCGCTTTATATATACCTCATCGTTTTTACTTACCCGCACCAATGCAGCCATTCCATGGAACTGAATCGTGCTAATAAGTGACTGAGCCATTGAGTAATCAATTGTCGTATGCTCCATATCAATAGTAAGCCAGTCAAACTTCGCATGAGAAAGCACTTCAATAACAGATGGGTGCCCAATAGTTATCCATGAGCCAATTGTAAGCTCGTTTCGTTTTAATTTATTTTTCAAAGTATTATTGTACATGTCATTTTCTTTGGTTTGCAATTACTGTAACCGGTGCACCATTTCCATCTTCCATAATAATTGGTGCCACTATCAACCAATCTAATGCTCCTGATATATTCTTAAGTGACATATCCTCGATTGCTAAGATTGGCATACCGCCATCTTCAGGCGCAAGGAATGCTCTATGACTCTTTCTCCCCTCATCTCTAGACTTCCAGGAAGTTATTGAAATAAAATCAAATCCAATGCATCTTAGGTTCCTAAATCTATTTCTTAGATAAGATGCCAGAGTTGGAGACAATCCCGGATTATCATTCCAATATTTTTTTTCAAACCTAAAGTCCTCATAAGAGGTTCTAATAAGCAAAATTTCAATATCAGGATTCAATTCAGCATCTGCTAAATCGTCCTCCCCTATTAGTACTGATTCTGCACAAACTATTTCGACAAAACCTACTTTAGTGAATAGCCAATCAGCAGCAGAATAATCTCCAACTTTCTTCCCGCTAATATCAAAATGATAAGGGACATCAATATGTGTTCCTATATGGTTGTTTGTAAATACCCAACAGGATGAGTTTGCTGTTTCTCCAGCTTTAATTGAAGAATTAGCTGTTACTTTAACCATGTCTCTATTGCCGTATGACGGCGTTTGAGAAGAGTAGGGATGTGATAAAAACAATAAATTATTATTTCCCAATTTCATGCTCTCTTGTTAAAAGATACTCCGCCCAATAAAAATCTTCTATGTCATCTATATCAACTGATTCCAGTCTATCCATAGGAAACATCATCGGGTTAGCCCCTAACCTGTTTTTTGTTTTTTTATTTGTCTCTCTGGAGAAAACATACAAACAGGAGTTTTCTTCATAAATTGGTTCAAGATCCTGAGTGCGTATTAAATGCCTGGGATTGTGATTTACCCCCGTCCCGTCAGGCCAATAGAACCTTGTCTTTAAGGGGGTTACCGAAAACAAAGCATCGTGTTCTTTTTGTAAAAAGAAAGCTTCAATTGCCCTGTCAATGGTCTCGGGTTTAACCAATGGATTTGTACTGTGAGTTTGTAAATAATACTCCCCGTCAGTTTGGGAAATATCATATTCAATGAGTGGTTGAATACTCACCATATCACCCAATAGATAATCAGGCCGTTTTAAAACTGTTACATTAAAATTATCTAAAGCACTCTTTGCTATTTCTTCTGAATCTGTGTTTATGACAATCTCATTGATGTACTTACTTTTCATCAAAGATTCAAGAATCCAATGAAATGCCGGTTTTCCTGCAAGAAGTCTTATGTTTTTATTGGGAACTCTTTCCGAGTGCCCTTTCATAGGAACCAAAGCAGTAATTTTAGGAATTTTCATAACTAAATTGAAACCTTTATTGTGATTTTTTTAATAAATTCAGGTTTTCCAACGTAATGCTGTGGGCTATGGCCATCCTCCGGAAACATTATTGCAAAAATTCCGTTTCCTATATCAACATGCGTTCCCTGCGATGATGGAGACTTGAAAAAAGTTCTATCTTTTTTTTCATCATAAGGTATGTTTATTTCCATACCCTCAATAGGTGACCATTTTATTCTTTCCAACCCTCTTATTGGATATTGTATATCTATAACGTGTTTATGAGCTTCATATCCCCTTTCAAATACTTCCACAGTATTATACTCACTAACTATAGCCTTTACGTTCTTGTTAATTGGATATTCACCTACTTTAATATCCTCTTTGGCTTGCTGCAAAAATTTAAGACCTGCATAAATATCAGCAGATACCCCTCTATAAACATCTATGTTTTTTAAACTGTCAACTATCATATTTTTTTTCTAATTCGTTTGTGAAATATTCATTAAGCCAACTGTTAAACTTATCATCGGCATCCATGATATTCTTAAATATCTTCCCATAACCTCTGTTAAGTATGAGGCCTAATTTAGTTCCAACATTTTTCTTGTCTTTACTAAGTGCTTTTTTAAAAGCATCTAAATCTATGTCATTAATATGAAAACCATCCCAGATATCCTCAGTAACATGCCTTATCTCATTTCTAATCTCCTCTGAAATAAACCCCATCTTCGTAGAGATAAAATTTGACATATCCATGCCGTAACTTACAGCTATCCCATGAGGGATACGATAATTAGTAAGTGACTCAATAGCATGGCCAAAAGAATGCCCATAGTTAAAAACCTGTCTTTCATTTTTATCAAATTCGTCAATCTCAATATACCCTTTTTTAATTTCAAGGCTGCGAGATACAATTTCAGCTAATACTTTTTTATCAGTAAAAGCCTTTCTGTAATTCTCCCTGAACATCTCAAAATCCGGTTTTCCTGCTATAATAAAGTAATGAAGCATCTCACCAATACCAGATCTCATTTCAGCTTCGGTTAAAGTGTCAATAAATTCAGGGTAAATTAATATCTTATTGGGTGGGTAAAAGCCTCCTATCTGATTTTTAAACTTTCCAAAATTTATGGATGTTTTACTTCCAATACAACTATCGCCCTGCGAAAGCAATGTACTTGGAAAGAACAACCACTTAACGCCTCTGTACATTATTGATGAAATAAATGCAGTAACATCCTGAACAATACCTCCTCCAATTGCCACCAGCCTATGGTTCTTTCTAAAACCATTCTCAATAAGTTCCTGAATTACAGGAATAATTCCCTGGTAACTTTTTTGATTTTCAGTGGCATCAATTCCAATAAATGAATGTGATTGAAG
>JALVAQ010000367.1 GCA_027011095.1 Bacteroidales bacterium | reverse complement strand
TTTTAAATGCTCATCATAAAGCTTTTTAACTTTGTTATCAATAATTATATAATCACCTTCACAAAGTTCACTATCCAGAGCACTCTTTAAATCATCAATAAAAAGTACCTCATAGTCATGTATTATAGACTTCACTGTAAAATTATACATTGGTAAACCCTCCATCAATGGCAATATTTTGCCCGGTTATGTATGTGTTCAAATCACTAACTAAAAACAAAACCAACTTTGCAATTTCTTCGGGTTGAGCAAATCTTTGTGCAGGAACAATTGCTTTTAATTCATTAAACTCCTTTTCAGGTAATGTTTTCATTGTAAGTTCAGTCATTGTAAATCCTGGCGAAACAGCATTTACCAAAACGTTAAATGGTGCCAACTCAATCGAGCTTGTCTTTGTAAGGCCAATTATTCCTGACTTTGTAATAGTATATGAGGCTCTACCGGCTCTTGATTTAATTCCCCAGATAGAAGCTATATTAACAATTCTTCCATAATTTGCCTCTTTCATTCGTTTACTAAGATATCGGGTAATCAAAAAGGGAGCCTTCAGATTAACTTTAAGTAAAAGGTCATAATCTGACTCATTGATTTTATCTATAGGGTTGTTTCGATTTGTACCAGCATTATTCACACAAATGTCAATTTTGGTTTTTGTGTCGAGGAAATCGAAAAAGGAATTAATAGAATCCTGATCTACAAAATTAACTCTCACATATTGGATATTACTAATACCCCTTTTCAGTACTTCTTCATTAAACCTGTCAATTTGTTCCTGTTCTTCAACTCCCGTCAATATTAAATTTGCTCCAGCCCGGTGAAGTTCGTGGCCAATAGCTGCACCAATCCCCATTGTGCCACCCGTTATAAGTGCTGTTTTACCGGTTAAATCAATTGTTATTGCCATAATAGTATTTTATTTACCGATGCTCAAAAATTCTTTATCCTGTGAGAGATAGTTAACCAATATATGATCTAAAATCATATGTAAATCTTCTATTGGTCCATAGTCTTTATTTTCGTTTGGTGTATAAAGCGGCATATCAGATAACTCCTTTAGTTTTCCACCCGAGAACCCACAAAAACCAATAGTTTTGCCTCCCAGTTGTTTAGCAAACTCGACAGCCTTAATAACATTCGGTGAATTACCGCTAGCTGAAATTGCCAGCAAAAGGTCTCCTTCATTAAACACCCCTTTCATCTGCTCAACAAAAACATCCTCATAAGAGTTATCGTTGCTAATGGCAGTCATTAACGGAACATTATCTGTTAATGCCACCACCTTTGGCCTGAAATCAGTAAAGTATCTTACAAAAAACCGGAAATCGGCCTGAATATGAGAGGCTGTTGCTGCACTACCTCCGTTCCCTACAACATACATCGTATTACCATTCTTGAATGCTTTTACCATAGCATCAACTATTGAGTCAAGCATGTTTAAGTCCATGCTGTCAAATAAACATATTAATCTTTCTTTATACGATTTAACAAACTCTGCTACTTGTTCTTTTCTTTCCACAATTACTATTTTTAAAAGTCTTTTTGCTCGTAAATTTTATCAATTACTTTCATTAAACGCAATGCATCATATGAATTACCAATTAAAATGTCTGTATCATTATCAATCGCATTAAAAAAATGTTCCATTTCATAACGCCAACTATTGTTTGATATATATTGAGTTTTCACTTCATCTTTCCATGTTGCAGCTGGTGCGGCAGAACGGTTTTTTGCAATGGATAACACCTCTTCTCCATACGACATGGTTGAAGTTATTAATCCGTTCAAAACCATGTATCCTTTCTCCATAAACACTTCAAGAGAAAACAGATGTCGCCATTGGCTCATTGTAGAATGTAAAGAGGCAGCTATACCTGTTTTTGAATCCCTGAGAATAATAAATGCATTGTCTTCTACTTCAGAATGCCAGTATTGGTTTGATACTTCAGCCTTAACCGTGTCAAAATCACCAGCAAGATAAAGAAACAAATCCAGCATATGGATTCCCTGATCAATAACAATTCCTCCTCCTGAAAGCTCCTTTTTCGCTCTCCATTGCGTAAAATAATCTTCAGTTACACTTTTTCCATAGCGACCCCGCATCCATATTATCTTTCCAAACTTTTTACTTTCAACCAGTTCTTTCATCCTGATAATACTATCGTGATGCCGGTGGTTAAACCCATACATAAGTTTTCTACCGTTGCTTTTAAACTCGGCATTTCTTATCTCCTCAACATCCGCTGCCGTAAAAGCTGGAGGTTTTTCACAAAAAACATGCTTTCCAGCATTCAGTGCTTTTATTGTCAGTTGTTTGTTCAAAAAATTGGGTGTACAAACAATTACCGCATCAATTTCAGGATTATTAATAATCTCATCGTGGCTAACATTAAGCAAATTACAAGGAGTAACCGGATTTGGCTCTGATATTGCAATTACCTCAGCAACATTTAGTTCATCAATGGCCTTTTTACGTGTTTGGCCCATTTTGCCAAAACCGATAATACCAACTTTATATTTCATTTTTCAGTACGTTTATCAGGTTATTCACAGCATCTATCTCCATTTGCAGTTTTCCTTCCGCAGCATATGAACCAAGGTGAGGGGTCAAAATAACATTATCCAAACCCGTGAAAGGTCCACTATAAGGTTCTTCATTAAAAACATCTATTGCTGCCCCTGCAATTTCTTTTCTCCTCAATAAATCAAATAAAACCTGTTCATCAACAACACCACCCCTTGCTGCATTTATCAAAAATGATTTCTTTTTCATTTTTGTCAATTGTTCTGTTCCAAGAATCGGCTTTTTATTTTTATCGGGAGGTACATGTAACGAAATAATATCAGCATCACTCATCAGGATATCAAGAGAAACTAACTGAATCTGATTCTCATTTGCCCAATTTTCATCGGGAAACAAATCGAAACCAATAACCTCATTACCAAGATTCATAAACATCGTTGCCACCATCTTTCCAATTCTTCCCAAACCAATAATTCCAATTTTTTTTCCAAAAAGCAAATTTCCAATTTCTTTTTTCCATATTCCATTTTTTATATTTGCATCTGCCTGTGGAATTCTTCGCAATAAGGAAAGAGTCAATGCAATTGTCATTTCCGCTACAGAACGTGTAGGCCCATCAGGTGTATTAACTACAACAATTCCTTTTTGTTTGGCGTACTCCAAATCCACACTGTCCATACCCACCCCAACACGGCTAATACATTTTAATTGAGGTAACGCATCCATTACACGCTTGGTTAATGGTTCAACTCCTGCAACAATACCTATACAATCCTTTGCCAATTCTATAACTTCATCTTCAGTTAATCTACGGCCATAGGGATTGTTAATTAAATAATATCCTTTTTCTTCAAGTAACTTAGTTGGTTTATTGCTTATTCTTCCAAATGAAGATGGCGATAATAAAATCTTTTTCATGTTTTTTTAATTAATCTATTATGTAG
>JALVAQ010000366.1 GCA_027011095.1 Bacteroidales bacterium | reverse complement strand
CTTTTAATCAGTACGCTTGTCGTATTAAAAAGCAGTGCACAAGAAAGATCAACAAATTGTACAAGTTGTTATAATCAATATATTGCGCAACAAGGCGATTATTCAAGTCATTTAGGACTTGAAGATAATGCCTATGGTAATTATTCACTGGCTGGCGGATGGCTATCAGAAACTACAATACTCGGGCGTGCTTCGTTTGCATTTGGCTATAAAGCGCTTGCAGCGGAAGATGTTAGCTTTGCGTTTGGTTTTCAGGCCAGTGCTATGGCCGATAAATCATTTGCTTTGGGTTCAGATGTAACTGCAACTGGTGCCAGTGCAAAAATATTTGGTGCTAATATTAATGGGCTCGCACCGTTTACTTTTACAATAGGTACAGGCTATTCTTCCAAAATCCCATTTGTTAACAGTAAGGAGTATTCCTTTGCAGTTGTTACCAAAAGTAATCGGCCGACGTTATTTATTGGTAAATCGCCAGGGCCGATGGATGGCACCACAGGAAAAGTTGGGATAGGTACCATGGAACCGATGGCAAAATTACATATCCATGCCGATGAAGGAGAAGAAGCCTCACTACTCATTGAGCCGTATGAATGGACAAACAAAACAAATGCAGTAATAAAACTGGGTAATGAAGAACACCAAATAGCCACGAATAGCGAACATGGAATGATGTTTATAGTGCCGGCCAATAGAAATTTTGATTTCTTAAATGGTAAAGTTGGAATAGGAACTGATAACCCAATGGCCACGCTTGATATCGAAGGCGATATGAGAGTTTCTTCTTTTGCAACAGAACCCGGTCAACACAAAATAATATTTGCCGATGAAAGCGGAATGTTGTTTACCGACAACATTCCGCTTTATGATGACATGGGAAATCATATGGCAGAGAAAGACATTATTATGAATGGACACTGGATAAAACATGCTGAATCCGATGAAAATAAAGGGTTGTTTATATCACAGGAGAACAGAATCGGAATAGGTACCTCATCGCCAACAGCAATGCTTGATGTAAGATCGAGCAACGAGGCGGAAATTGTAGCCTTTTCGATGCAAAACAAAAATGCCGGTTTTTGGGCGGTAAATAATACTTTTGCTTATGGTTTTGGCGTTGATAAAGACGGTATAGGCCATATAACGGCAAATATGAGCACCCCTGTTAATGTAATTAACTTTTATTCGAATGGAAAAATCGGCATTGGTAATGCAATACCTCCGGCAGGGACCTCGCACCGTCTTTTTGTTGAAGGCGGTATAACGAGTGAGGAAGTGGTTGTGAATAGTCTTACAAATAATAAAGAATGGCCCGATTTTGTTTTTAAAAAGAATTACGAGCTTAAAACACTTTCCGAGCTAAAGAAATTTATTAAAAAGGAAGGGCATTTACCCGGGGTGCCTACTGCAAAAGATATTGAAGAAAAAGGTCAAAACCTTGCTAAGATTAACGCTGTATTACTTGAAAAAATTGAAGAACTTACCCTTTATTTGATAAAGCAACAAGAAGAAATTGAACAATTAAAAAAGAGTATCAATGAAAAATAAATTGTTTTTAATAACAGGATTGCTAACCTTACTCATGAGCATTCAAACGAACACCTTGTATGCACAAGTAATTGGAAACGATAGCTTAAAGTCTGTAAACACACAATCTATTTGTGCTTTTATACCAAATAATTTCACACCCGACAGGGATGGTTTTGATGATGTATGGTGTATAAAAACGAGCGGGGCGGATAAATGCATTTTGTGGCTATGGAATCGTTGGGGAACCCATATATTTTGGGACAAAGAATATGACATTGAGGAGAACGGCACCACACCCTTATGGTATAATGGTATTGGAAACGGGGGTACACAGTATCCGCAAGCTACTTATGATT
>JALVAQ010000365.1 GCA_027011095.1 Bacteroidales bacterium | reverse complement strand
TAGTTTGCCAATTGATTTGATATAATTGTTTAGTTTAACACCAATTCTATCAATCTCGTTTGTAAAAAATCGGAATTCATCTTCGCTAATTAATTTTCTGTTAGATGCTTTTGTCAACCAGGTTTTGGTTTCGTATAAAGAACCTCTTGAATAGTAGCTAAAATGTTTTGCCTCTTTGTAATGATACCTTCCGAAACCCTCACTCAGGTTGGCTGCAACAGAATCTACAGCTCTTACCAATTGTTTGCCAATAGTATCTTTAGAAAAGGTGTCCCATTTTATAACAATGTTCCAAACTTTCTCACCAATATTCATGGATAGTTGATAAACCTGTAACTCCTCTAATTTCATTGCTAATTCACTTTTACTATTAACTTCTAAATAACTTAACACTCACCAAATGACGCCCAAAGGGCAAATGACCATTTAATGACAGCCGCCCAAAGGGAGGCTAAATGACTACTTAATGACGCCGACCTCCGGGAGGCAAATGACCACCTAATACCTATCTACAACATCTCATAAATTCCTGCTGCGCCTTGTCCGGTTCCGATACACATGGTTACCATTCCGTACTTTTTATTGCGGCGTTTCAGTTCATTGAGTATTTGGACGGTAAGTTTGGCTCCGGTGGCTCCCAGCGGGTGGCCCAAAGCGATGGCACCGCCATTTACATTAACGATGTCGGGGTTCAATCCCAGCTCGTTGATAACCACCATGCTTTGGGTGGCAAAAGCTTCGTTGAGTTCAATCAGGTCGATGTCATCCAGTTTCATTCCGGCATGTTTCAATACTTTAGGAATGGCTTTCATGGGGCCTACACCCATTTTATAAGGCTCCACACCAGCTACCTGATAGTCAACTAGACGGGCAATGGGAGTAAGGTTATAACGCTTGAGGGCAGCCTCGGAAACAACCAAAACAAACCCTGCGCCATCCGACATCTGCGAAGAGTTACCGGCAGTGGAAACACCATCAGCAGCAAAGGCAGGACGTAATCTTGCCAATCCCTTTAAAGTAGTATCTCTTCTGGGGCCTTCATCCGTGTCAAAAATCTTTTCGCGGGTTTTCATCTTTTTACCATCGAAATAATTTTCTTTAACAGTGATGGGAACAATCTGATCTTTAAAATAACCCTGATCAATGGCATTAAGTGCTTTCTGATACGATTTCAATGCAAACTCATCCAAATCTTCACGTTTCAGATTGTATTCGCGAGCCACCATTTCGGAGGTCAATCCCATGCTTAAATACCATCCGGGATTGCTTTTGGCAACAGCCGGGTTGGGAACCAAACGCCATCCGCCCATGTTGATCATCGACATGGTTTCGGCTCCACCGGCAACAATAACATCAGCAATGCCGGCACTTATTTTTGCCGAGGCAATGGCAATGGATTCAATTCCTGACGAACAAAAACGGTTGATGGTTGAACCGGGAACATCCACCGTATCCATCGACATCAGCGACAAAAGACGGCCCATGTTCATACCTGATTCAGCTTCGGGAAAAGCATTACCGACAACTACGTCGTCGATTTCCGATTTTTCTATTTGCGGGAAATCTTCCAGCAGCCGTCTGATAACTGCTACTGCAATGTCATCAGGACGGGTAAAGCGCAAAGTACCTTTAGGAGCTTTACCAATGGCTGAACGATATCCGCCTACTATATATGCATTCATAATTTTAATTTTTTCTTTGGTTAAACAATTTTGACGGTTAGTTTCTAAGAATTTTGCCTTTGGTAATCAGGCTTTGAATACGTTCCAGCGTTTTACGCTGCATGCAAAGCTCGAGGAATGCCCTGCGTTCCAAATCCAGCAGGTATTGCTCCGAAACTTCGGTGAGCGCCTGCGAAATTTCTCCGCCGGCCATTACATAACCCAGCTTTTCGGCAATCAGCTTGTCGTGTTCCGACATGTAGTGTCCCACTGCAAACCCATCGGCACCAACGTAAACTATTCCCATGGCTTCGTTACCAAGTATTTTAATATCGTTACGGGGCGCCGGTTGTGAGTATCCCTTTTCAACCATTTGCAAGGCTGTTTTCTTGGCATAGGCCAACTGATGTTTACGGCTTACAATTACCTCATCCTGTCCGGGACGCAAATACCCCAGGTCGAACGCTTCGTAAGCCGAGGTAGAAACTTTTGCCTGGCCGATGCTCAGGTAACGGTTTAAGAAAGCGTTGGTACGGATGTCGCCTTGTTTAATCTCATCGCCTAAACGGAGGGCAAACTCCTTGGTGCCGCCGCCGCCGGGAATCAACCCCACACCAAATTCAACCAATCCCATGTAGGTTTCAGCGTGGGCTATCACTTTGTCGCTGTGCATACAAACTTCGCAACCTCCACCCAGTGCCATACCGTGAGGTGCTGCAATTACAGGTACCGAAGAGTAGCGCAAACGCATGGTGGTTTTTTGGAACCACTGCACGGCCATATCAAGCTCTTCCCACTCCTGCTCAACTGCCAGCATATAAATCATACCCACGTTGGCTCCTGCCGAGAAATGTTCTCCTTCGTTGGAAATGATAACTGCTTTGTAGTCGGCTTCAGCCATATCCATCCCTTTATTAACACCTTCCAAAACACCTTGTCCGATGGTATTCATTTTGGTATGGAACTCAATGTTAAGCACGCCGTCGCCAAGGTCGAAAATGGTAACATCATCGTTTTCCCACAACACGTTGGTTGGCCGCAGCACTTCCAGCGAAAGGATATCATCCTGTCCGGGAACTTCAACATAAGATTTGCTGTTGAAATCGTAATAGAACTTCTTGCCGTTTTCTACCTTATAAAAAGAGGTGATACCGGCATCAAGCATGTCGTAAATCCATTGAGCAGGTTTTTTGCCGGCCTCTTCCATGGCTTTAACTGTTTCGGGTACATTTACAGCATCCCAAATCTCAAACGGCCCCAACTTCCAGCCAAAACCCGCCTGCAAAGCATCGTCAACTTTATAAATGGCATCGGTAATTTCGGGAATCCGGTTCGAAACAAACTGGAACAGACTGTAAAATGAAGCTCTGTAAAATTCGCCGGCTTTGCCTTTGTCTGCCATCAAAATGGGCATCCGCTTACGCAGGTCGTCAATGCCTTTTGTTTTTTCAAAAACCGAAAATTTTGGTTTGGGATCTTCTTTATATTCTAAGGTGTTAAAGTCGAGGGTAAGGAATTTTTTCTTGCCGTCAACCACCTCTTTTTTATAAAACCCCTGTTTTGTTTTTGAACCAAGCCATCCCTTATCAAGCATCTTTTGCAGATAATCCGGAATTTTAAAGAGGTCGTTTGATTCATCATTGGTATCGGCTTTAATGTTGTTGGCAACATGTACCAACGTATCGAGGCCTACCACATCAGCTGTACGGAAGGTGGCTGATTTGGCTCTTCCGATAACGGGTCCGGTAAGTTTATCAATTTCGGTGATGGTGAGGTCGTAGTTTTTCACATTATTGAAAAGTTCCATAATGGAAAAGGTACCAATACGGTTGGCAATAAATGCCGGCGTATCTTTGGCAATAACAGCTGTTTTACCAAGATAACGGGCTGCGTAATCGGTAAGAAAATCGATGATAGCCGGATCGGTGGCATGGGTCGGGATGATTTCGAAAAGCTGCAGGTACCGTGGCGGGTTGAAAAAGTGGGTACCGCAAAAATGCTTTTGAAAATCTTCGCTGCGGCCTTCAATCATTTTTTCAACCGAAATACCCGACGTGTTGGTAGTTACCAGTGTTCCCGGCTTACGGAACTTATCAACCTTTTCAAACACAATCTGTTTGATGTCGAGACGCTCAACCACCACTTCTATTACCCAGTCACATTCCTTGATTTTCTCAAAGTCATCGTCAAAGTTTCCGGTGGTAATGTGTTTGGCAAAACTTTGTTTATAAATGGGTGATGGTTTTGATTTAAGCGCTGCTTTTAAGGAATTGTTGACAATGCGGTTACGAACTGCCTTGTCGTCTAACGAAAGTCCTTTTGCTTTTTCAGCCTCGGTAAGCTCGCGTGGAACAATGTCCAGGAGCAACACCTGCAAACCGATGTTGGCAAAATGACAGGCAATGCCGGAGCCCATAACTCCGGAGCCAAGAACGGCTACTTTTTTAATTCTGCGTGTCATAATCTTTTGTGTTTGTTAATGTTTATGATTTTTTATTTTCCTGAAATATCTCTATTTCATCGTGTATCTGATCGCGTATAATGGAGGACACTTTTATAAAAGCATCCATTTCTCTTTTATTGATTTTTTTAAAAAGCTTTTCATTGAAATTTAAAACTATGCTTTTGGCTTTTTCACGTAGGTGAACCCCTTTCTCGGTAAGAAATATTCTTACAACTCTTTTATCCTGCTTGTCGGGTTGACGATAAATAAGGCCGTCGGTTTCCATGGTTTTCAGCAGCCGGGTAAGGCTCGATGTACCCATTCCCATCAAAGGTGCAATTTTGGTGGCGGGAACCCCTTCTTTGGTAATCAATATTAAAACGTATCCGATTCCCTGAGTTATTCCATTTTCGGCGGCATATAAATTATACATCCGCATCATCTTAAAAAGCGTTGCACGGATGTGATAATCAACTGTTTCCTCTATGTTCATGGTAAATATATATTATGCATGCATTGCAAATGTACAAAATAATACTATGCATGCACAATATTTTTGTGAAAAATTCACAAATTTATAAAGCGTATAAATTTGGGAGATACAACCGCTCATTTTAATTTTTCCCGACTCTTTTTGTTAATATTGCACAATGGGGTTTGCCGCTAATTTTAGATTGCAAAAAATAGTTTTCGGAAGTTTAATATATAATAAGGAGAAAAAATATGTTACGGACAAAAGAGCAGTACATCGAGAAATTAAATAAGATGAAGCCCAATATATATATTGGCGACCAAAAAGTGGGCAGAGACGACCCCAGATTACGTCCCGGCATTAATGTGCTCAGTATTACTTTCGATTTGGCGCAAAATCCAAAGTACAAAAAACTGGCCACGGCTAAATCAAACCTTACCGGTTGTGAAGTTAACCGTTGGGCGCATCTTCCGCAGGACCCTTACGATTTAATGGAAAAACAAAAACTCATCCGCATGGGCGCCCGCCGTGCCGGCGGATGTATTCAACGTTGTATGGGCCACGATGCCATCAGTGCCCTTTCCATTTACACCAAAGAGGTGGACAAGGAGAAAGGAACTAACTATCACGAACGTTTTTTAAACTTTATGAAAATGTATCAGGAAAACGACCTGGTAGGCTGTTGCGCTCAAACCGACAGCAAAGGTGATCGTTTGAAGCGCCCTTCGGCTCAAGCCGACCCAGATGCCTATGTTCACATTGTTGAAAAACGTGAAGATGGCATTGTTGTAAGTGGCTTTAAAATGTCGGTAACACAGGCTCCATATGCCGATGAAATTTTTGTAATTCCCACGCGTGCGTTGATGGAAGATGATAAAGACTACGCCGTGGCATTTGTTGTTCCCGGCGACTGGGAAGGCGTTAAGCTGGTTACACGACCGGTATGGCATCGTCAAAAAGACGATGATAATCCACCTCCCATTTGTATGACCGGGATTTCTGATTCGGTGGTTGTTTTCGATAATGTATTTGTTCCCAACGAGCGTGTTTTTATGGCCGGAGAATGGGAATACGGACGTCGCCTTGCATTGCTTTTTGCCGATTCACACCGTCATAGCTATTCCGGATGTAAACCGGCAGTTTCCGATATTTTGTGTGGTACTTCGTTACTTGCTGCCGAAGCAAACAACATTACCAAAGTTTCGCATGTTCGCGAAAAGCTTACTCAGTTTGCCGGTGCTGCCGAACTGGCTTTTAGTGCCGGCGTTGCAGCAGCTGTTTTCGGTAAAAAAACCTCAAGCGGCACCTTTTTCCCCAATACCATTTATGCCAACGTTGGCCGTAAGCTGATGGGAGAACTCATTTATCACGAGTTCAATCTCCTCACCGAAATGGCAGGCGGCATTGCCTCTACCCTTCCTTTTAAAGAGAGCTTTAGCATGGATGAGTTGAAAGATCATCTTGATAAATTTATTGTCAGAAACCCGAAAATACCTGCTGATTTATCCTTAAAAATATGGAATCTCGTGGAGATTATGAGTACTTCGGGCATGACAGCCGAGCTGCTTGTGGGCGGTGTTCATGGTGGCGGCTCACCCATTATGGAAGCCATTGCCCTGAGTCTTGAATACGATTTTAAAACACGTGTTAATGTGGCCAAATATCTTGGCGGGATTGATAAAGAGATGGATGACGACGTGGATTTGGAAACCGAACCCTGGATGAATTTGAAGTTTAACGAGGATGACAAATAAATTTAATCTCACCGGTAAAGTGGCCATCATCACCGGTTCCTCCAAAGGAATCGGTGAAGCCATTGCCCGTATTTTTGCCGAAAACGGTGCTACGGTGGTAATTAGCAGCCGTAAACAGGAAGCTTGCGATAAGGTTGCCGCAACTTTTAAAGCTGACGGGTTAAAGGCCATTGCCATTGCCTGCCATGTTGGAAATGCCGAAGACAGAAAAGCACTGGTTGAAAAAACGGTTGCCGAGTTGGGAGGGGTTGACATTTTGGTTAACAATGCCGGAACCAATCCGGTTTTCGGACCCATTGAGGAGGCTACCGAAACTGTTTTCGATCAAATTATGAATGTTAATGTAAAGGCTCCATGGGATTTGTCCAACCTTTGTCTGCCGGTTATGAAAAACAGAGATGGTGGCAGCATCATCAACATCAGCTCGGTGGAGGGTGAACTTCCCGAAGAGGGGTTGGGTATCTATTCCGTAAGTAAATCTGCTGTGTCCATGCTCACCAAAAGTCAGGCGAAAGAGTGGGGAAAACACGGTATTCGTGTCAATGCCATTTGTCCGGGAC
>JALVAQ010000364.1 GCA_027011095.1 Bacteroidales bacterium | reverse complement strand
GTTTTATTAAGATTATTAGCAACTTTGACAAAGTCCCAGGCAACAAAATCCGACAACACTCTATCGGTTCTATAATGGTGTCAGCACATCAAAATAGGAATTAGCCTGTTTTCTATCTAAAACAAATATTTCGGAACTCCTTTTTGCGTTATTAAATGATTACATTTGTACAATATGGACTTTATGTGTGTATAACGCACAAAGTTTATTAAGATAGATTTCACAATAGGGTAGGAGAACCTGCCCAATGTTTTCCATATCAAATCACCGGTAAATATGATTTTAAAGGGTTGTTGTTGTGTCAGTAATAAATATTTGGAAATGAGTTAAGTAAATGCCGATTCTGAAACGGTAATCCATGAATAAAGAAACCACATTAATCTTTGCCATCAGGTTAAAAGTTTTTAAAAAGCTAATTTTAACTATTCAATACTTTTTTTTAATTTTAGTAGTTTCGGCACAATCGTTCGATGACCTTTCAAAAAACTTCCTTCACAAAGCCGGATTGGCCGACACCAATTTTGAACAATCGATTGCTGAGTTAAAATTTGACCACCTGATACCAAACAATACGATCATAGATTACCGTCAATGGCTTGCGGACAATAAACAAACTATTCTATTAAATAGTGCTGACAATTTTAAAGCTCATTATTTCCTTGAACTTGCTCAATGCAATATTGCTCTTAAGAATAACAACATCTCATACCAAAACATTGATTCCGCAATTTTTTATATCAACCCGTTAAAATATCCCAAAGCTTATTTTGGGATTCTGTATCTCGGGGCATCTGTTTCCCGGGAAAATATGGATGGCACAACAGCTATTCGCTTTCTCAAACAAATTATTGACTCAAAAACAATAGATATGGATTCTGTTTCCAAAGGCGAAGTATTGGCCAGATTATCCGGTACTTTGGAAAATATGTACAGAAATTTGGAGTCAGACAAATATTGTCAGCAGGCAATGGATATTTATCTGAAAATTGAAGATGATACCATGATGGTAAAATTGCTGATAATTATGTTCAATAATGCGTACAATACAGCTGAAGGCGATTCCTATTGGGAATATCTGTACCAGGCTGAGGAGATAGCTCAGCAATCCGGCGATTCCGCTTTGCTAGCGGATGTCTATACAAATTTTGGTATTGCACATTACAGAAACAAGAACCATAAGGAAGCTATACGCTACTACAAAATGGCAAGGTCGCTCATTGCCAAAAAAGGATCGCACAATGAACTTTGGGCGGCAACTTATCTGCAATTAAGTTATTCTTTGCTTGATAGTGTTGAACCTGCATACAAAATATCAAAGTATCTTTTAAAACATAGTTCAAAAGCCAATCCTGCCCTGTTAAGCAACGCTTATCTGGGTAGCGCATGGTGTTTTGCGAAACATGGTCAGGTTGATTCGGCAACTAATTATCTCAAGAAATCGGCTTTTGTACGTGAATCGGTTGAAAAAGCCGAGGCATCTCCGGACTATTACCATTACATGTACGAAGTTGCTATGTTGATTGAAAATTATGAACTGGCAATTAACTATTTACATAAGTCGCTGGTGCAATTCAAAAAATACAATCGAAAAGTAACATCAGCCCAATTAACATCCGTAAGGGCACAGTTTAATTATGATTTACAAAAAGAGCGAATTAAAAAACTAAAAGTTGAAAAAGAGTATGAACATGAGAAGGTTCAAAGACACAGGATAGGACTTATTGCAATAATTTTTATTCTCCTCATGGCAATTGTATTTCTGTATTTACTGAGAAAGCAACTCGGAAAATTAAAGGCTGCCTATAAAATCGTTGTAAAAAAAAACCTAGAGTTGGATATGGTTAATGTTGGTTTAAAAAAGCTTGAAAAGAAAAAAGCCAATCATTCAAATGGCGTCAAAATAAAAAATGAAGATAAAATTTATATCAATTTGAAAAGCCTGTTGGAAAAGGACAAAATTTTCCGGCAAAAAGACCTTACTGAAAGTAAGTTGTCTAAAATGTTAGGTACAAATAACAGCTATCTTTCTTCCATAATTAATAAGCGGTTCAGGTTGTCGTTTAAAACACTGCTAAACAAATACCGCATTGACGAAGCACGAAAATTACTTGTCTCAAAAGAATACACTTGTTATAGTATTGAAGGAGTTGCCAATGAAGTTGGGTTTCATTCCAGGTCAGCATTTTACCGTATTTTTAAGCAAAATACAGGAATGACTCCTATGACATATATTGATATCTATAAGCAGATAGACGATTAATATTCTCTACAGTTTTTTCTTTTTTTTTTCACAAGGCATTTGGTTTGTGGAGGTACCATACCATGGTTTCCATCAGTATTTACTTTGCAATCCTCAATTTTATCCTGTCCTGATTTACAAAACAGGACAGTTATAATTTGATTATGTGGATAATACAAACTACTATTGTTCTGGTTTTCCGGCTGAATATTACCGGATGGAAAGCCTGAAATAAATTGAAGCAATTACGCATCACATACTGATGACCGATGATTTAGAGAAGCAAATAAAATGTATTATTAATAAAATTAAAACCAACAAAATCTATCAAAAATGAAAAAATTATTTTTACTCTTTACTGTTTTATTTTTTACCGGAAATTTAGCTTTTAGTCAGATTCAAGATGACTGCGGAAGCTATTCTATCTTTAGCCAATCTTTGTTAAACCCACCAAGCGGTTTTTCTTCCGATGAAAACGGAAACACACAGCTCGATAACTTTTATGGGTTAACAGATCCCATTTACAGCATAACCTTTTGGGGCTACATGTGGGACGGAAGTAGCGATTGCTATATATCAGGTTCTCAGGATTTTGAAATTATATTTTTTCAAAATATTGGTGACCCTGTTAATGGTACAATTGGAACATTGGTTCAAACTTTTGACATTACGGTAACACCGTTAGAAACAGGAATGATATACACTAATACTTATCATGGGGTTGTTGCCCAAATTTTAAGGTATGAAGTCACCTTACCTTCAAATGTTAGTTTGTCTGAGGGGTGGTTTTCTGTGGTTAAAAAGAATCCCACAAGCAGTTCCTGCCTTTTTAACTTTCTAAATACAACTAATGGTGATGGACATTCTGCTTATCAACTTCATGGGTCTTCTGATTTCAATTATGCTACAAATAACAGAGCCTTCTGCCTGTCTAAAGCACCACCAATCCCGGTTTCCAACTGGGCATTGGTAGTAGGAATTCTATTAATCACCATATTTATTGTTGTGAGGTATAGAAAGCAAATAGTATAAAATTTTTAATAATATTTCAAAAAAGGCTGTTCATTTCATTTCGGACAGCCTTTTTTATTTCTTAGCTTTCTATTTTAAAGTGACTTAAAAAATCACGAGACCGGAAAGCGCGAATTTATTTGAATTTCAATTTTTAGGTGCTCTACGCATTAACCGGCCTTGGCCAGATAGGGCTTTCTACCCAAAACCACCAATTCGTGTCATTGCAAAGGATAGGACTACGATAGCAGGAGTTGTTATTGAATTGTGAAAATCAGTGTTAAAGCCTTGCTCAATGGTCACGACTTTCCAATACACCTGCAAAAAGCCTGTTTATTGTTTACGGAGGCGATAAGAGCATGACCTTTAAAGATATTAAGATTCTTGAATGGAAAAGTGCATCTACCATTTTAGAATAGCTAAAAAGATAATTGAACCCCATCGTTAACAACAATCTTGTCACCGTTTTCCATTTGAGCTACAAACTTGTAAAAATAGGTCGTGCCTTTTTTTACATTTTTATCCGTAAGGGTAACATCTTCGGTTCCTTTAAAGGATTTAATAACTGTTGCTTTTGTTTTCTCAAACTGCTTGTAAAGAAGTAACTTATCCACATGTGGATTTAACGGGTGTTTCCATGATACAACAATTCCCGAGGGACCCTTTTTCAGGTCAACAATAACGTGTAAATTAGGGTTATAACGATATACAGTTACAGGTGTACGTAAATCGGAAACTTTACCATTAAAACCGACTCCTTCAACCTGATAGCTGTATTTTCCTTTACTTCGGTAAACAGTATCGACAAAAAAGTTGCTAGTAAGAACTGTTTTGTTCAGTTTAACCGTGTCGTTATTTTTGTTAATTAAATAGATGTTGTATCCTGTGGTTAAACCTTTATCAGGTTTTACCCACATAAATTTGATGTTGCCGTAATTATCTCTGATAAAATCTACCTCTTTAGGGGGTAAAACCGGCTCATGCTCGGCAAGGTAAAAAGAAATAGTATCGGTAATATTGCTTTCTACAAAGCCATCGCTAACATTACGTACATAATAACGTAATTTGATGGCTTTTTCTATCTCCTTTCCGGTATCGGTAAAAACAATTTTTTCCTCAATGCCGCTGTTCATGTCATTCATTAAGTGAAATGGCTGATCATCAATACTGCGATAAATCCGGTAGCCGATGATGTTTTTACCCACATTGGTCCAGTCGATAATAACGGAATCATTTTTAAATGAAGCGTGGAGGTTATGCGGAGGAAAAGGTTTTTCGGCAAAGGTTGCATAGGCTGGTGTTCGAACACTCGTTATATCATTACCAAAATAGGTATGAATGGTGATAAAATAAAACCAGGGTTCGTTGGCCATGGGAACAACATCGGTAAAGCTTGTCATATCCGGTGCAAGGTCGGCAACTTTTATATAGCCTGTGTCCCATGAACTACTACGGAACAGCTCTATGTTGGTTACCGTTTGCAGATAACTTATTTTCCAGTCGAGTTTAATGGCTTTCCGGTCGGTAAGTGGTGTTGCAGTGATTGAATTTAACTGTGGTGGCGGTATGTATCCGAAGTTGTGCGCCATGGCTGTTTCGGAAACAACCGTTTTACCATTTATCTGTGCTTTTATATAATACCGGTACATGGCTTTTTTTGTGAGCGTTGTGTCGAATAAGGTAAATTCAAGTGTGTCGGAGTTTTCGTGCGGCTTAACGTAATGGGAAGTATGGATTTCATGGAAAACAGTATCTTTTAAAGCTGCCCTGTAGATAAGAAAGTCCATCGTATCAATACTACCTGTTGTCATCCAGGTGATTTCGGGAGTGGTTAAGTCGCTGTTTACCTCTTTTACCCATACATTGTTTTGGGCAATAGTAAATAAAGGTAAAACAATTGAAAGTATAACTAATATTCGTTTCATGATTCTTTTTATTTAGTTTGATTACTTAACACAGTTGCCACCGAGTTGTAGTGTTATATCAGGAGCGCTGTTGGTTGAAACCTTCATCCTACTTAAAATGTCGATACAACCCTCCAGCCCACAGGCACCCACGCATGTTGAAACTGACTGGCAGGTAGAAATGGAGAGGTTTTTATTTTCATATTTACCTACAACATCTGCGTAAGCTTCCTGTTTTACACCGACAAATCCACATCCGGTTACGTTAACGCCTCCTGTCATTCGGGCATATCCATAGCCGCCAACGCTAAAACTTCCTTGTGCATAATCCAAATGAACAAAAGCACCGTATCCGGCTTTTGCCAAAACATTAATAATCAATAGTGGAAATGTTTCATCAACCACCGAGCGCTGACCAATCACATAAAAACCGTGTAGTGAACTAAAAGAAGGAATATTAGTCTCAAAATTGGTTAACATGGGTTGCGCCACGTCATTAAGATCGGCATCATAAACGCCCATTAAAAAGCCACCGTCATATTTATCGCTCAGGATGGTTACGTTTCCCGTAAATCCAAGGTAAAACCCATGCGGGTCAAAACGGGTTGCCATCGTGCCGCTGTTTAACGTTCCAAAGCCCAACATAATAGGTTTGTTGATGGTTAATATACCAACCAGGGCTTTCTCAGCGAAAATATATGAAATGGTAAGGCTGCCCAGAGGTGTGTCAATATTATCTGCTTTGATGTTGTCGCCGTTTACTTCAATACCACCGTGAACGTTAAATGCCAAAACATTGCTATTGTCTAAGCCGGTGGAGTGGGTGTGTGCCGTAAAATTGAGATCTCCCCAATCATTATTGGTTGCGGAAATTCTACCTTCTATAAGGTCAAACTTTTCTTTTCCCAAATTAATGGTTTGAGGTGTAACAACATCAATATAACATTCGGAAGGAGTTTTATGAAGAAAACCTCTGATTTGAATTCTGTCGCCACCTTTTCCCGGAGGTGGTTTTACATAAAAAGTACCGTACGAAGTATAAAGCTTGTTTGTTAATGACTGCGAACTTCTTATTTGTTCAAGGGTGAACGAAACATTGGCATTGCAGTCCGGCCCTCCGCTTAGTGGTTCAAGTCTGAATTTTAGTTTTCCATTTTCTTTGGTGTAAGTCATTTCGGCACGGGTAGCCACAAAGTTTGGTATTCCCAGGTCAGGCATTCCTGCCAGGCGGAAAAAGCCTTCTCCCGACATAATCTGATCCACATACACATCCATCAGATTGTGGAACCGCATGGTTTTTCCAAGGCTCAAAACCGTTGAGTTATCGCTTAGCATGCCAATTGAAGTAAATTCAAGCCTGTCGGGTGTTGCAGGCAGATTGTTAACCCAGCCCACAGGCCCGTTGGTTGTGCCTACCATGCTGATACGATAGTGGCCAACCCCTGCATCATAATTAAACTTAGGCTTCATACCGCTTGCAAGTTGCAAAGTGGTAATGCCGCCCAGTGATAATCCTTTGTTAAAGTCAATTTTTCCTTCACGCAATGCATCAGGCCGAACATTAAGGCCTTTGATGCCGGCATCTACGCCCAATCCGGTAAAAATGGTTCCTCTCGGGATAACAATGGCATCGCGGGTTTTGTCAAAAGTCCAGCCATTTGTGCTTACTACTTTCCACTTTTCCAAATCAAACGACAGTTGGCTGTTCGGATTATGAACCAAATCCATGTTTTCTTTGGTAATTTGTATTTCGCCGGCGTTAATCTTCAAATCAAGCGAAGGATTT
>JALVAQ010000363.1 GCA_027011095.1 Bacteroidales bacterium | reverse complement strand
AAACAAACCATCACCATAGCGGCAGCGGCATTAGTAGTCGGGCTGCTGGCAGGCTGGCTTTTCTTTGGGGGAAGTTCTACAGCTGTGGCGGAACACAATCATACCGAACAGGCAAACACCAAAGAAACCATATGGACATGCTCCATGCACCCTCAGATTAAACAAAACGAGCCAGGCAACTGCCCCATCTGCGGAATGGAACTTATTCCGCTGGATGATGCCTCGGAGGACACTGGTGAAGAAGCCGGCCCCGACGAAATCCAAATGACACAATCGGCCATAAAACTGGCAGAGGTTCAAACCTATACCGTGAAAGAGGGTTCGCCCGAAAAAAATATTTATCTGCTCGGTAAAGTAAAACCCGACGAAAGAAATATTGCTGCTTTAACGGCGAGGTTCAACGGACGTATCGAAAAGTTGTACGTAAACTATACCGGGCAAGATGTGAAAAAAGGAGAAAAACTTGCTTCCATCTATTCGCCTGACTTGATTACAGCTCAGCGCGAACTTATCGAAGCACAAAAGTATAAAGATACCAATCCTTCGTTTTACAGGGCTTCGCGCAGTAAACTTAAATTATGGGATCTCACCGAAGACCAGATTAACGCCATCGAAAATCAGGGTAAACCCGCCATTTATTTCGATATTCTTTCCCCTATTTCGGGTACGGTAACCCGCAGGGATGTCTCCATAGGAGATTATATAAAAGAGGGTGGGCCTTTGTTTGAAGTGATTAACTTAAAAAAAGTGTGGGTAATGTTTGATGCCTACGAATCGGACTTGCCCTGGATAAACAAAGGTGACTCCATTCAATTCACGCTACAGTCAATTCCCGGAAAGGTTTATAGCGGAACGGTTACCTATATCGACCCGTTTATCAATGCCGGAACCAGAGTTGCGCAGGTAAGGGTGGAGATGAATAACAGAGATATGAAGTTAAAGCCCGAAATGTTTGCCAATGGAATTCTTCAATCTAAAGTTGCTGAAACCACCGGACAGCTGCTTATTCCAAAGACTTCCATATTATGGACAGGGAAGCGTGCCGTAGTATATATAAAGGTTCCCAACAGAAAGTCGTCCACTTTTGCCTATCGTGAAATAACTTTAGGGCCTGAAACCGGTAACTTTTATGTGGTTGATAAGGGATTAAAGGCAGGCGAAGTTATTGCTTCCAACGGTGTGTTTATGATTGATGCATCGGCGCAGTTGGCAGGTAAACCCAGTATGATGAATCCCGAAGGCGGTAAAGTAAATACCATGCCGGGTATGGATATGGGCGGAGATGATAACAAAGAGATGGATGATACGGATGAGTCGGATTCAAAAACATCTGACAAGCAAAAAGATGCCGTTGCAACGCCCATGGATTTTAAAATGCAGCTTGGGAAAGTGGTGGATCAGTACCTGCTGATGAAGGATGCCTTTTTTGACGGTGATGAGCAAGCAGTGGAAACGGCTGCCAAAAATACGTTAAACGCATTGGATAAAGTGGATATGTCCCTGTTAAAAGGTGAAGCCCATCTGCAATGGATGAAATATCAAAAACCCATCAAAGAGAACCTTAAAGGCATTATAAGCATGAAAGGGATTGAGATGAAACGGTCACATTTTAGTATCGTGTCCAATAATCTTTCCGATGCCATAGCCGTGTTTGGTGTTCACAGTACAACCGCTGAAACCGTTTACCTCGAATTTTGCCCCATGGCTTTCGACAACAAAGGTGCTTTTTGGCTTAGCGACACCAAGGTAATCAAAAATCCCTATTTTGGCGATAAGATGCCCACCTGCGGGGAGGTGAAAAAGGAGTATTAATCAAAACCTGAAGTAGCCATACCTTCAAGACAAAGCTCCCCCGTCCAACCAACGGGAGACCTACCCGGATGAACTCGTTCAGGCGAGAATCTCCCAGGCATCAACCTGCCCTTTCAGCATAACGATAGTTTTGCTTTAGTGCACTACTGGTGTCTGGGAGATTCCTCAGTCGTGCCTCCCTGCCTGTGTCAGGCAGGCTTCGAAATGATGCGTGCTTTGTTTTTTTTCTTGAACTAACTTTTACCCTCACAACCCAAAAAATTATACAAACATTCTTCAAAATAGTATAATAGTGCTATCGGCATCATGCTCTATTTTTGTCGCCAACTTAACAGTTATTCTGTGCTGCCCGGTTATAGGTAAAACAATATTAATTTGCCGGCAGCTTTTATGAAACATAAAAATAGAAACTATGACAAAAGTATTACGCAAAACATTATTATCCTTTATAATAGGTTTTTTAACCATTGGCATGACCGTTGCACAACAACCACTGCTGATTCCCGGCACCTTATCAGGAACCGACATTACCCTTAACCTTCAAAACGGAACTTTCCAGTTCTACCAAGGTGTTAACACCACTACCATGGGGGCAAACGGAAACATACTCGGTCCTACTTTGGTGCTTGATAAAGGCCAACAGGTAAACATTACTGTAAACAACCAACTGTCCGATACCACAACCATTCATTGGCATGGTATGCATGTTTCCGCTTCAAACGATGGTGGCCCGCACACAACCATCGCCCCGGGAGCCGGCTGGCATCCTGCCTTTACGGTAATGGACAAAGCAGGTACTTACTGGTATCACCCTCATCTGCATACCAAAACCAATAAGCACGTATCACTGGGAATTGCAGGGATGATTATTGTAAAAGATGAAGAAGAGGCCTCCCTTGATTTACCTCGTGCTTACGGAGTTGACGATTTTCCATTGGTAATTCAAACCAAAGATTTTAACGCCGACAAACAAATTGTGGTGCCTTCAAATTCCGATGATGTGGTAATGGTAAATGCTACCATCGACCCTTATCTTAATGTTCCGGCACAGGTAGTACGATTTCGTTTACTAAACGGATCGTCGCAGCGGGTTTTCAAAATTGGCCTTTCCGGGAACAATACCTTTTATCAAATTGCTTCGGATGGCGGATTGCTGAGTGCTCCGCTTGCATTAACCCGCTTGCAGCTGGCACCGGGTGAGCGTGCTGAACTGCTTATCGATTTTACAGGTAAAGAGGGGCAATCGATTCAGTTAATGAGCTATGCTGCGGAGTTTCCAAATGGAATATACGGGGCAACCAATCCGGGAATGATGTCGAATATGACGCTAAACGGTTATAAGCCCAATCCTATTAACGGAGCAAATTTTAACATTATTACCTTTAACGTTGGAAGTATGAACAACAACCCTGTTACTTCCATTCCGGCACAATTGGTTAGTGTTGAACCTATTCCTGAAAGTGAGGCCACTACCACCCGTCAGCTTACTTTTACTCCTGAACAGATGGGACCCAATCAGTTAAACGGAAAATTTCTAATTAACGGGGTAAGTTTCAATATGGATGTTATTAACTATTCCATCCAGCTGGGTAATACCGAGATATGGGTGTTGAAAAACCAATCAGCTATAGCCCATCCATTTCATATTCATGATGTGCAGTTTTATGTGTTGGACAGAAACGGAGTTGCGCCTCCTCCGGAAGAGCAGGGCAGAAAAGATGTCATTCTTGTTAAACCACAGGAAACCGTGCGGTTTATAGCAAGTTTTGATGATTTTGCCAACGATTCGGTACCCTATATGTATCATTGCCATATGCTTACCCATGAAGATATGGGTATGATGGGGCAGTTTGAAGTGGTTGACAATACCACCGGGGTTAACAATAGCAATGTCGAAGTAGGAGGAGTAACCATATACCCCAATCCTGCAACGGGTGATTTCCTGTGGGTAACCAGCAACGAAAGTAATCTTCGTTCCATAACCATTTATGGTCTTACAGGGGAGCAGTTGCTAAAACGCCATGCTGTCGGAAACAACCGGTTAAAAATTGATGTTTCAACTTTTACAAGTGGATTGTATTTGATGAAGGTTGAAACAGAAAAGGGAGATGTAGTAAAGAAAGTTATAATTAAATGAGAATGCATCCAATGAATTCCATAACCATAAATATAGAGAACCTTAAGTGTCATGGCTGTGCCAACACCATTACAAAAGGTTTAAACAAAATAGAGGCGGTTAAAAGCGTTTCTGTTGACGTACCTGCATCATCTGTTAAAATTTCGTTTGACGGGGGAGATGAAAACATAGAGACCATTAAAACCAAATTGTCTGGTATGGGATATCCCGAATCAGGACACAATAGTGCTGTATCGGTTGCAAAATCGTTTGTGAGCTGTGCAGTAGGAAGAGTAGCGAAATAATCAATTAATAATAAACACACTTATAAAAATGAAAAAATCATTATTGACCTTAGGAATGGCTCTGCTTTTAATTACCGGTGGAGCAACCTTTACAGCCTGTAACAGTGCTGCAAACAAAACTAAAACGGAAGCAAAAGCCGAAGTTAAAAAAGAATCGAAAAAAGAGACAGCCGAATATCAATGTCCCATGCATTGCGAAGGCGACAAAACCTACGACAAGCCAGGTAAATGTCCCGTTTGCGGCATGAAGCTTAAGGAGGTTGCCATGAATCACGGGCATGAGGGGCATAAGCATTAATAAAGACGCCGGTATTGGTCATGTTGAGTGATTTTTCATAGCGTCAGCGGAGAAAAATTGTATCGAAACATGATGGGTAGAAAATAGTATTACCGGCTACCCTTCGATACATTTGTTTTCTCCCTGTGGGTCGAAACCAAACACTCAGGATGACCGGATGAATGTACGAAAGTACGCGTTGGTCATGTTGAGTGATTTTTCGTAGCGTCAGCGAAGAAAAATTGTATCGAAACATGAGGGAAGGCAATTGTATCACTGGCCACCCTTCGATACATTTGTTTTCTCTCTGTCGGTCGAAACCAAACACTCAGGATGACCTGGTTAAAATAACAAAAACGGTGGTGGTCATGTTGAGTGGTTTTTCGTAGCGAAAGCGAAGAAAAATCGTATCGAAACATGAATAGAGTTATCCAACCATATTAAACCAAAAAAGGCAGCCCATTGGGCTGCCTTTTTTGTAACTAAAACTTTTTGGCTTAGTGTTTGGCCAGATAATTGGCAATACCGTCCAAAGTAGGCTCAACAGCATCTTCACCCGGATGCCAGTCAGCAGGACAAACTTCACCGTTTTCTTCGAAGAACTGCAAAGCGTCAACCATACGCAAAGCTTCATCAATGCTACGGCCTAACGGCAAATCATTAACAACCTGATGGCGAACAACACCTTGTTTGTCGATTAAAAACAATCCACGGTAAGCAACAGGAGCACCGTTAAATGTGGCGTTACCATCTTCATCATAATCGTACTCACCGGCTAAAACATCAAAGTTTTCAGCAATGGTTTTCGACAGGTCGGCAACCAAAGGATATTTTACGCCCTGGATACCACCTTTGTCTTTGGGTGTGTTAAGCCATGCCCAATGCGAGAAGTTTGAATCAACAGAACAGCCTACAACGGCAACGTTTCTTTTTTCAAACTCATCCATTTTGTCCTGGAAAGCAATGATTTCGGTAGGACAAACAAAAGTAAAATCCAATGGGTAAAAGAAAAATACCACATGCTTTTTACCAATATACTGTTCAAGAGAAAATTTTTCTACAAATTCACCGCCGTTAACAACGGCATCAGCTTCAAATAAAGGAGCTTTTTTTCCAACTAATACTGACATAATTATTTAGTTTAAAATGGTTATTATTATTTTGAGACAAAATTAAGAATAATTTTAAATAAGCAACTTGAGCCAGTTTCTTTTTATGGTAAATTTAGTTTTTTTAACAATGGTAAAATGGTTCCCGACAGCTATTGGAGGGTTATATGGTATAATGATCTGTTGTTGTCTTGTCCTGAAATATGATAAGCCTAATGATTATTCACTGTTCCCGCGCGAATCCTTTCGCGTGGGAACTCAATTTACCCATCAAAACCGGTCATATAAAATTTGTTGTATTTTTGATGAAATTATAAAGTTTAACCGATGAACTCTTTTGGACGGCTTTTCAGGGTTTCTGTTTTTGGCGAATCACATGGTGAGATGGTGGGTGTTACGATTGATGGGTGTCCGGCAGGTATAGCCATTGATGCAGATGATTTTAAGCATGATCTTTCCCGGAGGAAAAGCGGAGCTAAAGGTACAACTCCACGTGTTGAATCCGATGAGCCTCGGATTGTCAGCGGGCTGTTTAAAGGATATACAACCGGAAGCCCTGTCACCATCTTATTTGAGAATAGCAACACCCGTTCTTCCGATTATAGATTCTCTGACATCCCACGGCCAGGCCATGCCGACTTTGTAGCCGGTAAAAAGTTTCATGGTTTTAATAATCCCGGTGGCGGTGGCCATTTTTCGGGAAGATTAACCGTTGGCATTGTGGCTGCTGGTGTTCTGGCAAAAAAGGTTTTAAAGGATGTTATAGTTAAGGCGCGACTTCTTGAAGCTGGAGGATCAAAGGATGTTGAAAAGGCCATTGATGATGCCCTGAAGCAGGGAGATTCAATTGGTGGTCTGATAGAGTGTAGTGTAACAGGTTTACCTGTTGGCCTGGGAGAGCCTTTTTTCGACTCTGTGGAATCATCAATAAGTCACGCGGTATTTGCAATACCGGCCATCAAAGGTATTGAGTTTGGTTCCGGTTTTAAAGCCGCTTCTATGAAAGGGAGTGAACACAACGATCGCTTTGAGGACAGTAGCGGAAAAACAATTACTAATCATGCCGGTGGCATTAATGGTGGCATCACCAATGGAAACGAAGTTATTTTCAGAATAGCTGTCAAACCAACATCAAGTATCTCAATAACCCAGCAAACGCATAATTTCGCAGAGGACAAACCCGCAACGCTTGAAATCAAGGGTCGTCACGATGCCTGCATCGCCCTTCGCGTGCCTGTGGTTGTGGAAGCAGTTACAGCCATGGTTTTGGCCGATTTGACCTTGATACAAAAAAGTTATCTGTAAAGCGCAACCGTTTGCATTGCCTTCTCCGACA
>JALVAQ010000362.1 GCA_027011095.1 Bacteroidales bacterium | reverse complement strand
ATTAAAAAGTATGCAACAAAAATATGTATATTGCACTGAAATATGTTGTCCATTTTAACACAAAGTTTGGATTAAACCAAATTAGCCATTAATAGATTTCCTATATCACCATTTATTACAAGCTACTGACAATATTTCATGTCTTTCATTCCCCTAATCAAAATCAGGTTTCTAATTATTATCCTGATTTTTTTTGTATTCATACTTTCGTATTCTAATATGCAGATAAGCAAACAATAGTGTCATCAACGGGCTTATGAGATTAAAAAAGGCGTAAGGCAGGTATGAAAGTGTGGGAACGCCAAGCACTCTGGCTTGTGTGGCGCCGCCTGTATTCCAGGGTACCAAAACAGATGTTACCGTTCCCGAATCTTCGAGTGTACGGCTCAGCACTTCGGGTTTAAGGCCTCTGTCTTCAAAAGCATCGTGATACATTTCGCCGGGTACTACAATGGATATGTATTGATCGGAAGCCGTAATATTAAAAAATATACACGAAAAGGCTGTTGATGCAATCAATGAAGAATCTTTACGAACCAGTTTTAAAATGGAGCGGGTAATTTTTTTAAGCATTCCGTTGGCCTCCATAATTCCTCCGAACACCATAGCCGAAATAATCAGCCAAATGGTTTGTAGCATGCCTGCCATTCCTCCGGCGGTAAAAAGATCGTTCATAGCAGGATTGGGAGTATTGATGGCAGTATCGCCATAAACAGCCTGCATTACAGCAATATAAGATGCTTTAAAGTAGTTATGAGGGACTCCTGACAACTCTTTTATAATCTGAGGTTGAAAAATAACTGCCGCCACTCCACCCAGCAACACACCTGCTCCCAGAGCCGGCAAAGGGGGTACTTTTAAAACGATGATGGTAAACAAAATAACCGGTACCAAAAATAACCAGGGGGTAATAACAAAAGTCTGGCTGATGGCTTGTTGTACATCGTTAATATGGGTTTCGGACAAGGTGGCGCTATTGGTAAATCCCATCACCAAAAAAATAATCAAAGTAATAGTCATAGATGGAACCGTAGTGTACAACATGTATTTAATATGGGTAAACAAATCGGTACCGGCAACAGCAGGAGCCAGATTGGTTGTATCGGACAAAGGTGAAATTTTATCACCAAAATAGGCGCCGGAAATAATTGCACCGGCAACAATGGCTTTATCGTAGCCCATTGCATCGCCAATTCCGAGCAATGCCACCCCTATTGTGGCAATGGTTGACCAAGAGCTACCCGTTGCCAACGACACTATACCACTGGCAACCACAGCGGCAAATAAAAAGATAGCAGGATGTAAAACATCGAGACCATAATAAATAAGAATAGGTACAACCCCGCTAATTAGCCAGGTGCCCGCAAGCGCTCCTATTAAAAGTAAAATTAATATGGCCGGCATAGCGGTACTTATTGACTTAACGATTTGTGCTCGCATATTTGTCCAGGTAAACCCTTTACGAAGACCCAATATGCCTGAAAGAGCGGCAGCCGACATTAAAGCAACCTGATTGGCTCCCTGCAGGGTGTCGTCCCAAAACAATACATTAAACGACAGCAAAGTAATAAGGAAAACAATCGGAATCAGCGATTCAAATAAGGTTGGCTGTTGCTGAATTTTGGACATTAACTAAGCTTTATTTTTGCCCGAAAATACAGATAAATTAATTGTGTTTGACAGAATTTAGGACTTTTTCGATAGCGGCAACCATTTTTTCCTTTTGCAAGGGCTTGCTAAGATACTGAAAATTATCTTTTTTCATCGCATCTTGCCGTTCTTCTTCAAGTGAAAAAGCAGAATTCAAAATAATACCAAGGTCAGGATACTTTTCAAAAACAACCTTTGCTATTTCCAATCCCGAAACATCGGGTAGGTTAACATCCAGCAAAAGAATATCGGCAGGCTCTGACTCCAATAGGTGTAATACTTCTTTTCCGGTCTTAACCCTAACAAAGTTTTTTGTAATACTTTTCAGAATAATTTTAATATAAAGGTAACTCAACTCATCGTCCTCAGCGATAAGAATTTTCAAGTTCTGATATTTATTATTATTTAACCCCTGCATTACTTATTTTGTGGTTCAAAAGTAAACTATTTTTAAAAGCAAATAAATAAACAAGTACTCTTTTACGACTATTCCACGAGACCGCGCCCTAACTTATTTATTTTACCCACCTCCTTAAAATCGCGTATTAGTTTATCGAGTACACCGTTAACAAAGGTTTTACTTTTTAAAGTTGAAAAGTATTTTGTAAGCTCAATATACTCATTCAATGTTACTTTAACAGGAACCGTAGGCATTTCGGTAAGCTCAATGATGGCCATCTTAAGCAACAGCAAGTCCATAAGTGGTATCCGGTTGTAGTCCCAGTTTTTTGTACGGGTTTTTAGTATATCGTTCAGCTCATCGTCTTCAAGAATCACTTTTCTGTAAAGTTTTCGTAAAAACTCACGGTCATCATTGCTTTGTGCAGGGTTTGCCTTATAAATTTCCGGCAATGGTGTATGTGCATTATTTTTGGTAGAAAGTGTATCAACAAACTTGAGCAGCAATATGGTTACCAAATTGTAGCCATCAGTAAAATAAACACTTTTTTCCTCATAAAACGATTGTAGCAACTCGAAGCGCGATAGTTGCAGGTCGATGAATTTAATCATAAAGGTTTTATCATCCTCCAACGAATCTTTGCCATTGTTCATGTATTTTTTAAAATACTCCGATTCCCTCATCTCCTTATTAAACTTAAGAATCATGTTTTGCTCATCTGCCCAATTAACCTTAAAAAGATTTTCTTTTCGTTTAAAATCTTCATTATCCTCAATATAATTGAGCACGCGGTTATTAATAAATTTCAGATTTGGATTTAAGTCCTCTTCGGTTGGAAAATACTTTTTCTTATTTTCCTCAAGGCGCATGGCGGCAAACCGTTTTACTTCAACCATAAACGAAAGTTGCCAAATAAAAAGTTCGTAAACTTTACTGATACTGTTAAGGAGTTCCTTTTCTCCTTTAACAAGGTTATCGGTACCACCGGTATAAAATGAATAAAGTGCCTGAAGGGCTTTAATACGGAGGTGTCTGCGGTATAACATAAGAACGAAGCTTTATTTTTTAAAAACGGCTGCAAAGATAAATTTTTTCTTTAAAAGAAACAGTAAAATAATGCGGATACCAAATAGTTTGCTACTATAACTATAAACCTATGCTGTTTTCTTTTGAGTAGCGTAAGCGGAATAAAAAATCAAACTTTGTGCCGCCCAATAGGTTAACATAATTAAGTAACGGGCAAATTCCAACTCCACATAAAATTTATTAAACGCTATCAAACTGTCGCTTACAACAAAAAGAAGTGCCCCCGCCAACGCATAAACAGCGTACTTATTAAAATTAGCTTGCGCAAAGGCACGCCAACACATTGTTAATATGACAATTATGTATGTTAATACAGGATAAGCCATGTTTCCCAAACCGGGATAAAGGAGCCAATACACCACCGCACCATAACCCATTAAAAACATAAGTGGAATCAGCACTATTTTCTTACTACGCTTTAAAAATGCAACAATATATGCCACATGTGCCAACAAAAAAGCAATCAAACCATACACAAACATAGAGGGGGCATATTCCAACAGTATGTCGCCTGTTACTGAAAATAACAATCCACCAAAAACAAATTTTGAGTAATAATCAACGGGCTTAAGCAGCACCAACATGGCCAAAACCGGAAAAGGCTTGGCAACCATCCTCAGCATATAATTATCTGTATATAAACCGATAAAAAATACTACCATTGATAAAATTCCGAAAGCAACCAGACTTTTAGTTTTCATGCGATTTTGAGCTACGAGTTATCGTAAAGTTATTTAAAAAGATGATTAATTAATATGAGGCACTAAAGTACAAAAAAAATCCGGATATTACAGGGGGTTAGGAAAAGATAAAAGATACAAGATAAAAGAGAAATAATAAAGGTGTTGAAAAATGCTTTTGTCAAAAACGAACAAACCAAATGATAACCAGCAACACGACTCAAATGATATCGGCCAACGGGAGGTAATGACGCCCAAAGGCCTGATACCATCCGACTGAAAGGATGCTAAATAACGCCCGAAAGGCTAATAACATCGACCAACGGGAAATTAATAACGTCCGAAAGCCTAATGACAGCGAAACAAATAACGCCCGCAGGGCTACAACGGACTAAGGCCAAAAGCTACACCACGCGGTTCATATCCCAGTTTTCCAATATCTCTTTCAGTCGTTTTAAAAACATGCCTGCCAGAGCACCGTCAACAATGCGGTGATCGTAGGCCATGGAAAGAATCATAATATGACGGATGGCAATAACATCGCCCATTTCCGTTTCCAGCACAGCCGGCTGCTTACGGATGGCTCCTACAGCAAGGATTGCCACTTGAGGCTGATTAATAATAGGAGTTCCGGTTAAACTGTTAAACGAACCAAAGTTGGTTATGGTAAAGGTGCCGCCCGAAATTTCATCAGGATTAAGCTTGTTATTTCGTGCCCTGTTGGCAAGGTCGTTAACAGCTTTGGTAACACCCAACAGGTTTTTTTCGTCGGTGTTTCTAATAACGGGGACAATCAGGTTTCCGTTGGGAAGCGCTGTTGCCATACCTATGTTAATATTTTTTCGTAACACAATATTATAGCCGTCAACCGAAGCATTAATTTGCGGAAACTCTTTCAGTGCTTGTGCAGTGGCTTCAAAGAAAATGGGAGTATAGGTAATTTTTTCACCTTCACGTTTCAGAAACTCATCTTTAACCTTGTTGCGCCACTTAACAATGTTGGTAACATCAACATCAATAAAGGAGGTTACATGGGGCGAAACCTGTTTCGACATCACCATGTTATCGGCAATAAGTCTGCGCATACGGTCCATCTCAATAACATGGTCGCCTGCAGCTGTGGTAACTTTGGGAGCCTCCATTTTCGGAGCGGAAGCCACCTGTTTGGAAACAGTCTGTTGCCCGGAAGCCCCTCTGTTTTCAAGATAACTCAAAATATCCTGTTTGGTAACTCTGCCCTCTTTGCCTGAGCCTTTTATTTTGTCAAGCTCATCAACACTGATACCCTCTTTTTTGGCAATGCTTTTTACCAACGGCGAATAAAAACGGTTGCTTTTTGAAAAGTCGTTTTTAGCAGGTTCTTTTTCGTCTTTAACCTCGTTAACAGCATCGGTAACTTCAACATCCATCTTTTTTACTTCCGTTGCCGGAGCAGATGAATCTTCATTATCATCGTCATCACCGGTGTTTACCAATGCAATTACCGTTCCCACCGGAACAACATCCCCTTCGTTAAACAATACCTCCGACAAAACCCCGTCAACCGGACTTGGAATTTCAGAGTCAACCTTGTCCGTGGCAATTTCAACAATCGATTCATCTTCTTCCAATGTTTCGCCAACATTTTTTAACCATTTGGTGATGGTTGCTTCTATGATGCTTTCGCCCATTTTGGGCATTACTATTTCAAACTTTGCCATATTGCGTTATTCTATTCTTTATTCAATATTATCGGGCTGTTAACCTCCCTCAAATTTTTTGCAAAAATAGTCAAAAAAAGGATAAAGTAGAACAATTCTAAATAAATATTGGGCAACACATTTATTCCTATTTTTGACAAAAAACAGAGCCATGAAATTATTAATGATTTACTGTTCGCGGTTTTCGTACCAACCTCAGATAAAAACACTGGAAGAGTTCCCCGACCATACCGAAGGAAAAATTTTTGAGAATGCGCTGATAGCCTTTATTCATGCCGAAGAACAGGATGAAGAGGAAATGAAAAAGGTGGAAACCAAAATGGTGAAAAACCTTAAATGGGCGGCCAAAAAAAACAACACTACCCGTGTGATTCTTCATTCGTTTGCCCATCTGTCCGAAACAAAAGCAACACCGCAATTCACAAAAGAGCTTTTCGACAAGGTGGAACAACGCATGAATAATGCCAATTACCAATGTGAGCAAACCCCCTTCGGCTATTTTCTGGATATTGACGTACAGGCTCCGGGGGTTTCGCAAGCAAGAATCTTCAAGTCGTTTTAAATGTTTTCGTCAGGTTATACTAACATCAGTCCCACCTGAGTTTAGTATCACAGAAAGCCAATAGCACATCAGATTTACCTGCCTTTGGAGGACAGGTAAGCCGGACCGACAGGTAAAACTGAATGAGCGTGAGGGGAAGTGTCAATTCCATAAAAAAAACCACGGAGTGGTTTAATATGAATAACCATCGGTGAAACCGGTGGTAAAGAGGATGAAAGTAATGAAGAACCCTAACAGGGTTCAACAAATTTTATTGAACCCCTTCAGGGTTATAACTCATTTCAATTATCTGCTCCCTACACTTTGTACAGGACTATTCAAGTAAAATTTTTTCAGGATTTTGGCCGTAAATAATATGAATAGTTTCCTTTATCTTTCAATAAAACATACATTCCAAATATTTCTGTCATTTCAAAATATAGATGGAAGGAAAGCAAACTTTTACATTATGTGGAGCAACCAATAAAACTTTAATATTCTATCTTTGTGAACTGATAAATTAAACTGATTGTAAAAAACATTTTACAACCTTTCAAATCATCATGCACAAGTGCAGCGCTGAATAGAAGGGTTGATAACAAGAAACAAACCCGAAAAAGATGATAAAATACCCAATGGTTGACCTGGTTGGTCAATATAAAAAAATAAAACCCGAAGTGGATGCCGCCATCATGGAGGTAATTGAAAACGCCGCTTTTATCAAGGGGCCTGCCGTTAAAGAATTTCAGACACACCTAGAGCGCTACCTGAATGTAAAGTATGTAATTCCCTGTGGCAATGGCACTGATGCATTGCAGCTTGCGCTGATGGCTCTGGATTTACAACCCGGCGATGAGGTTATTACCACATCGTTTACTTTTATTGCAACGGCAGAGGTGATTGCCC
>JALVAQ010000361.1 GCA_027011095.1 Bacteroidales bacterium | reverse complement strand
TATAATTAATATTATGTTAAATATAAAAGTTAATAAGAAAGGAGAGTATTTTTGATAATACCCTCCTCACTTAGAATTATTATAACAGATTTAATTTCCCAAAGCTTTTGCCTTATCGTATTGTTTTAACTTTGTATAGGCTTCTTTAAGCGCATGTAAAGTATAGGTGTCGTCTGGCTTAATCTTTAAAGCTTTTTCAAGCCATGGTACAGCTTTTTCAAGGTATCCGTTGGCTTCTTTGATAAGAGCATCATACTTTTTTGATTCTTCAAGCGGCAAATCGTTTGCTTTTTTCATTAACTCGGAAGCCTGGTTGTTGTATATGGCACCTATGTTATAATAAGCTTCAAAAAAATCGGGTTTAGCTTCAATTGCTTTTTTGTAATACTCTTCGGCTTTTCCTTTGTCGCCATCATCATCGTACGTTTTACCAAGTAAAAACCAAAGGTTAGCATTGCTCGGATCTTTTTCTACTGCCTGAAGCAGACTGGTTTTAAGTTTTTCGTTCTCACCTTTTTCAAGATAAATTTGTGCTTCTTCTAACAATATTTGAAGTTCTTCCGGATATTTTTCGCGGGCTTTTTTTACAACTTGTATGGCAGCACTGGTATCTCCTTCCATTTTTAATGCACGATTCCAATAGATATAGACACGAGGATCCTTAAAAGCTACCTGGTCACATTTCGACATATAATCCACCGTTGTTTTCGGGTCTTTATCCATAAAGCTAACTAATCCTACATAAAAAGCGGATGTTGTGTCAAAGACACCTCTCAGCTGCTGAACAGCAAAGGCAGCTTTCAAATCGTCTTTAGCAATTGAGTACTCCTTGTTGTTAAAACTGGTTGCCCCCTGACTGAAAAACAGATTGTACAGATTTTGTAAATACAAATCAATATCGGTTTTATATCTTTTTTTCTTATCAAGTTCCTTGGCTTTTTTTAAGGATTCATAAGAGGTCATGGCCGATTCAACATTAATCTTGCCGGCTGAATCAAGGTCAAGTGGCAATCTGGCATCGTTGTAATAAATAATCCCTCTGTACAACCATGTTTTAGCATCATTCATGGTTTTTTCATGGGTGATGGTTGGATCGATGTTCTCTTTTGCAAGCTTAAGTGCATCTTTAGCTTCTTCAAGGCTTTTTTCATCTTTTTTGAGTTTGTACATTTCTATTTTGTTGTCAAACTCCTTATTATAATTATACGCACTGGTACGTTTACTTTTCTGCGCATAAATTCCTGTGGTTACCAGTAATGAAACCAACAATGTTACTACTATTTTTCTCATAATGTTAATAATTTTATGGTGCAAATATATTTAATATCAAACATCAGGCCGAAGTTGGGAATTGTTTAGATTATTTCTAATTATCTTCGTTATTATCCACAATATCAGCCTCATCTCCATTTATCTCAGCATCATTTTCCTGCTCATTTAGCAATTCCTGTTCCTCTTCGCTAATTTCAACCTTGGCAACGGCAGCAATCTCATCGTTTTCCTGCAACTTAATTAGACGTACTCCCTGTGTTGCCCTGCCCATTACTCTTAAATCGCTAACTGACATACGGATGGTAATTCCCGATTTGTTAATAATCATCAAATCGTCGTTTTCGGTTACTCCTTTAATGGCAATCAGTTTTCCGGTTTTTTCGGAAATGTTGAGCGTTTTAACGCCTTTACCTCCCCTGTTGGTAATGCGGTAGTCTTCCAGTTTCGATTGCTTGCCATATCCTTTTTCGGAAACAACTAAAACATTCATATCGGGGTCGTCCATGCAAATCATGCCAACCACCTCATCTTCCTCCGAACTAAGCTTAACGCCTCTAACACCGGCAGCGGTTCTACCCATTGGCCTCACCTTATTTTCAGGAAAGCGGATAGCTCTACCTGATTTGGCTGCCAAAACAATTTCGCTGTTTCCATTGGTCATTTTAGCTTCAAGTAGTTCATCACCTTCTTTAATAGTGATGGCATTAATACCGTTGGTTCGGGGGCGTGAGTAAGCTTCGAGGGTTGTTTTTTTAATAATTCCTTTTTTAGTTGCGAGAATTATAAAATGGCTGTTGATATATTCTTCGCTTTTTAAATCTTTTACATTTATATAGGCTTTTACCGTATCGTCCGGTTCGATTTGAATTAAATTCTGGATGGCTCTACCTTTGGATGCTTTTGCACCTTCGGGAATTTCGAACACTCTAAGCCAAAAAACTTTCCCTTTTTCGGTAAAGAAGAGCATATAATTATGGTTAGTAGCCACAAACAGATGTTCAAGGAAATCCTCATCGCGGGTAATACTTCCTCGCGAGCCGCGCCCTCCCCTGTTCTGTACTCTGAATTCGGTGAGCGGTGTACGTTTAATGTACCCCATTCGCGAAATGGTAACTACTACCGGTTCGTCGGGTACAACATCTTCCATCTTAATGTCTTCGGCACTGTAAACAATGGTTGACCTGCGTTCGTCACCATACTTTTCTTTAATCCTGAGTAATTCCTCCTTAATAATATCCATGCGAATATCTACGTTGGCCAATATTTCTTTCAGGCTTTCGATAAACTTCATCAACTCTTCGTATTCAGCTTTGATTTTATCACGTTCAAGGCCTGTCAATTTCTGCAAGCGCATGTCGAGAATAGCCCTAGCCTGGATTTCGGAGAGGTTAAATCTTTCGATCAACCCGTTTCGTGCATCTTCGGGTGTTTTAGAAGCACGGATAAGGGCAATAACTTCATCAAGGTTATCAAGGGCAATGAGTAAACCGGTAAGTATGTGTGCTTTTTTCTCTGCTTCCCTAAGGTTATATTCCGTGCGGCGGATAACTACTTCGTGACGGTGCTCAACAAAATAGTGGATTAAATCTTTCAGGTTAAGCATTTCCGGACGGCCGTTGACAAGCGCAATATTATTAACGCTAAACGAACTTTGAAGCGCAGTCATTTTGTACAGCTTGTTAATAACAATGCTCGAAAGAGCATCGCGTTTAAGCTCATAAACAATTCGCATTCCGTTTCTGTCGGATTCATCACGTATGTCGCTGATGCCGTCAATCTTTTTTTCGTTGATTAAATCAGCGGTTTTTCTAATCATCTCCGCTTTGTTAACCTGATAAGGAAGTGAGGTAACAATAAGTCGCTCACGTCCTGATGGCAGCTCCTCTGTTTGAATCTCTGCCCGCATCATCACACGTCCCCTACCTGTTTCAAAGGCCGATTTAACGCCTTCGTATCCGTAAATAATAGCTCCTGTCGGGAAATCGGGAGCTTTTATAAACTGCATTAGTTCGGCAATGGTGATTTCATTGTTATCAATATAGGCTATAATACCGTCAATAACTTCGGTAAGATTATGAGGTGCAATGTTGGTTGCCATCCCAACGGCAATACCGGAAGCTCCGTTAATCAACAAGTTTGGTATTTGAGTCGGTAGTACCGTAGGCTCCTGCAGACTGTCATCAAAGTTATTTTGAAAATCAACTGTTTCTTTGTCGAGGTCAACCAGCATTTCTTCGGCAATTTTTTGCAATCGCACCTCGGTGTAACGCATGGCTGCGGGGCTGTCGCCGTCAACCGAGCCAAAGTTACCCTGCCCTTCAACCAACGGGTATCTTAACGACCAATCCTGTGCCATTCGCACCATGGTATCGTAAACCGACGAGTCACCGTGAGGGTGGTACTTACCAAGCACCTCCCCTACAATTCTGGCAGACTTTTTATAGGGTTTGTTTGAATATACGCCCAATTCGTGCATGCCAAACAGCACCCGGCGGTGAACAGGTTTAAATCCGTCGCGCACATCAGGCAACGCACGCGAAACAATTACCGACATCGAATAATCGATGTAGGCCGATTTCATTTGGTTTTCAATCTTAACTTTTACAATCCTATCCCTTTCTGATACGCTATCCATTCCTTAACTCCTTATTTATTAGTCCTGTATATTTTTTAGAAATAAGCCACGAAAATACGAAAACTTTCTGATAGTAATACATGGTTACGGCTATAATAATATTAACAGTTTAATGTGTACAAAATTGCTGACATTGTTGTCTTGTTTTTTTTAATGGTATTATCTTTGATAAAGAAATTAGTTCATGAGGTATCACGCGTTGGCCTTATGTTTATTTTTGTAAAAAATTTAGAAAGGATATTTTATGGAGGCAAAGTTCTCGCAACGAGTTAAAGATGTGCTAACCTATAGTCGTGAAGAAGCTGTAAGACTGGGTAACAATTACATAGGCCTGGAACATTTGTTATTGGGAATTATACGTGAAGGAGATGGAATGGCAGTTAAGCTGTTGCAATATTTTGGTGTTGAATTAAAAGATTTTAAAAAAGAGTTGGAAAATGCCATTAAAACTCCTAATAATATAGCAGGCGATGCAGAGAATATTCCGTTGGTAAAACAAGCTGAAAAAGCATTAAAGATTACCTATCTTGAAGCAAAAGTTTTTAACAGCGAATTAATTGGTACGGAGCATTTACTTTTGGCAATTTTAAAGGACAAGGATAATTTGGTAACTTCAAAGTTGAAAGACAAAGGAGTAGGTTACGAAATGATAAAGAATGAAGTTTCCGATTTGGCAAAGGAGAGTTTAGGTTTGAAAGAGCAGATTACAAAGAAGGAAAATAAGGATATCAGGAATGAATTGCCCGGAGATGTTGAAGATTCGTCGTCAGGCCAGGGACGGCCAAGGATTCCGAAAAAACCTGAATCGAAATCGAAAACTCCCGTGTTGGATAATTTTGGCCGCGATTTAACAAAAGCTGCCGAAGAAGACAGGCTTGACCCCATTGTGGGGCGGCAAAAGGAGTTGGAAAGAATTGCTCAGATTTTAAGTAGGAGAAAAAAGAACAACCCTATATTAATAGGTGAACCCGGCGTGGGTAAATCGGCCATTGCCGAAGGCCTTGCCCTTAGAATTACCCAGCGCAAAGTGTCCAGAGCCTTGTTTAATAAAAGGATTATTACACTCGATTTAGCATCGTTGGTTGCAGGTACAAAATACAGAGGTCAGTTTGAGGAGCGAATGAAAGCGGTATTGAACGAGCTGACCAAAAACCCCGATATTATACTCTTTATCGATGAACTTCATACCATTGTCGGAGCCGGAAACGCTTCGGGATCGCTGGATGCTTCCAATATGTTTAAACCGGCGCTTGCCAGAGGCGAATTGCAGGTAATAGGTGCTACTACCTTGGATGAATACCGCCAGTACATTGAAAAGGATGGCGCGCTGGAGCGCAGGTTTCAAAAGATTTTGGTAGAGCCGACAACACCTGATGAAACCATCGACATTTTAAACAATATTAAGCAACGTTACGAAGATCATCACCTTGTTAAATATACCAACGAAGCTATTAATGCCTGCGTATCACTGACCGATCGGTATATCAGCGACCGCTATTTGCCTGACAAGGCCATTGATGCGCTGGACGAAGCCGGTGCCAGGGTTCATATCTCAAACATTCATGTGCCTTCGGTTATCATCAATCTTGAAAATTCTATTGAAGAAATCAAGGAGAGAAAAACTGATGCTATCAAGGCACAAAAATTTGAAGAGGCCGCTCAATTCAGAGATATTGAACGCCGATATACCAACGAGCTAGAAACAGCCAAAAAGCGTTGGGAAGAAGAGGCCAAAATAAATCGTGAAACCGTTTCGGAAGAAAATGTGGCTGAGGTAGTTGCTATGATGACCGGTATTCCGCTAACCAATATTGCTCAAAGTGAAAGCCAACGGCTAATTAGTATGGAGCCTGAACTTAAAAAAGAGGTTATCGGGCAAAACGAACCCATTGCAAAAATAGTGAAAGCCATCCGCCGAAACCGTGCCGGCTTAAAAGACCCGGGTAAACCCATCGGCTCTTTTATTTTTCTTGGCCCCACCGGTGTTGGTAAAACCTATCTTGCAAAACGACTTGCCAACTATATGTTCGATTCCGAAGAGGCCCTTATTCGAATCGATATGAGTGAGTATATGGAAAAATTTGCCGTATCTCGTTTGGTGGGCGCCCCTCCCGGATATGTAGGCTATGAAGAAGGCGGACAGCTTACCGAAAAAGTAAGACGCCACCCCTACTCTATCATATTGTTGGACGAAATTGAAAAAGCTCACCCCGACGTTTTTCACCTTTTGCTTCAGGTGCTTGATGATGGTACGCTTACCGATAGTTTTGGCCGCAAAGTTGACTTTAAGAATACCATTATTATTATGACGTCAAACATTGGTTCGCGTCAGCTAAAGGACTTTGGACAGGGTGTTGGCTTTAGCACAGCTGCTAAAAAAGCCAGCAAAGCAAGCCATACAACAGGCGTCATCGAAAACGCTTTAAAACGTGCTTTTGCTCCCGAGTTCTTAAACAGGATTGATGATGTGGTTATTTTTGATTCGCTGGAAAGAGAAGATATTCACAAGATTATTGATATTGAGCTGTCGCATCTTTACGACAGAATGACCAAAATGGGCTATAAAATCAAGCTCAGTACCAGGGCAAAAGATTTTATTGCCGAACGTGGCTGGGATGAAAATTATGGCGCCCGTCCGTTAAAACGTGCCATTCAAAAATACATTGAAGACCCGTTGGCCGAAGAAATTATTAAAACATCACTGTCGGAAGGTGACACTGTTACCATTGATTACGATAGTAAAAAGGATGATTTGAAGGTTAAAATTACGAAGCCAGGAAAAAGGGTTGCAAAAAAATAATTGTTTGAATATCAACATGTAAATAAAAAAAGCCGCTTTTTAGCGGCTTTTTTTTAATACTCATCTTCGTTAAAGAAGAAATCTTCTTTGGTGGGATAGTCAGGCCAAATATCCTCAATACGATCGTACACTTCGCCTTCGTCTTCAATTTCCTTAAGGTTTTCAATTACCTCAGCCGGAGTTCCCGTTCTGATGCTCCACTCAATCAATTCGTCCTTGGTGGCCGGCCAGGGTGCATCCTCAAGTTTTGAAGCAAGTTCTAATGTCCAATAC